>JBATJF010000112.1:0-2770 GCA_049668345.1 Gammaproteobacteria bacterium | reverse complement strand
TGTACCCGGGGTACTCGACTGTCGTTGGCACCCTGATGTATCTGCAGGGGAGTCCTGATCCGTTCGATATGATAAAGCGGTGACAATGCCCGATTCCGTGCCCGGTTGCGGCGCGGATCAAATCCGAGCTCGACAAACAGATTGCGCTGCAGATACCGCGGCCAGCTGCGCACAAATGTGGCCAGCTCGGTAAAGCCGAAAAAGTCCACTGCAGCCCTGAACGTGTCTGGATACTGTGTAATCAGCGACATCACGCTGAACCCGCCGAAACTCATTCCGAAAATAAACAGATTGTCAGCGTCGACGATCTCCATGCTTCGCACTGCTGCTGCGATTTCAACGATGTCACGGATATGACCACCACCCCAGTCATTGTCATCCAGGGCGGCGTAGTTTTTTCCGAAACCGGTGCTGCCACGCACATTGGGTGCTACAACGATAAAACCGCGGTTGGCCAGAAACTGGATAACGCTGTCATACAGGGGATCGATATGCTCATGCGGACCACCATGAATAAGGAAGATAGCGGGGCGCCGGTTATTGGCCGAGGTGCCATTGGGAATAAAAAGATGTACCGGGATCTCAAGGCCATCAAAGCCCGGAATCCGCAATGAACGTGCCTCGGCAAAGTCATTGCTGTCAATCCCCGATTGGTTGGCGTCATACAGAAGTACCGGTCCTTCTTTACCGACCTGATAATAGCGACCCGGCATACTCGAAGTCTCGGTGAGCACAACCCCCAGACCCGGGTCACTTTCGCTGAATACTGCACCCGTGACCGTCTCGGGTGGCAGCCCGAAATCAGCCGGATCCTCGAAGCCATCGATAAATACGGCTGTGCGACCCGCCAGGCCGGTGCGATATGCGATCACGGCGACACGGCCATCCGCATACATCGAGAGTGACTCCAGGTCATTGTCAAACGGCAACTGGACAGGCGTCGGCGCGGGATCACCGATCAGGTACTTCCAGAGACGAAATCTGTCCGAGCCCAGGGCACTGAGGAAGTAGACCCGGTCTCCGGCAAAGTGTGCGTCGACATTATTGATCCCGGGCGCGGCACTGATGTAACGCGTCCTGCCGGTCGGAAGATGCAGCAAGCCCAGGCGCCGTTCATCAAACCCGATCAGTTCCCCGAACAGCAGATACTGGCCATCCGCGCTTACCTTGTCGCAGTCCAGGCTGCGCCCGTCACCAGGTAATAACTGGCGCGCCCTGCCGGTACCGACTTCCACCTGCCACAGGCCGGATTCACGGCGATTGTGGCGTGTCTGCGCGTAGTACAGCAGTGTGTCGTCCGGCGACAGGCCGCAGGCCATGGTGGTATCACCTCTGCCAGCCGATGTGAGTCTCAGCATGTCTCCAGTTCCAAGATCCAGGCGGTAGAGGTCATGGTTCTCATTCCCTTCGTTATCACGCACGATAATCAGGAACCGGCCCTGGTGGTCAACCCCGAATCCCGAGACCGAATCAGACAGACGGGTCAGCTGACCCTGCAGGCCGCTGGCCAGGTCCAGCTCGTAAATATTGTCCACATGGCCATCATTCCTGATGAAATAGATGGAGCGGTTATCCGGTGCAAATTGCAGCTGGTCAAGCAGGCGGGTCTGGAAAAAGCGTTCGAACGCAAACTCTGTTGCTACGGGGCGTTCGGGAATATTACCCAGCTCGACAGCGATAGAGAGTGGCCTGATTCCTCCTGCGCCAGCGTGCAGGGGCATGACGCACGACAGGACGACAAGCAGCTCAGCCAACAGGATGCCACGCATCGTTATCAACCTTCCTTTGTTGCGTAATACTGTCACGCTATCCCCTGACTTGTTGAGAATGACCACCGGAACAGCTGCCTGCTGATTTGCAGAAAATATTGATCGGGTTTTTGCAGTGAAAAATGCACCACCGCTTTATCGGTCAGCTACCATCAGGTAATGCAGATACTCCGGCTTACGGTAATTCAAAGTAGCATACAAATACCTGCGCTGACCTGGTCACTATCAAGTGCAAATCAACAGGCTCGAATTCCGATCACGATGCATCAATAACAAGGCTCTTCCCGAAATCGTGTGGGTAAACTTCCGTTGCAGGGCCGAAATCATTCGGCCAACAGCTCATTCGTGAATGGTCGAATGAATTCGACCCTGCAGGAGACCAGGAGGTCATCCTGTCCTGTGACGCATTGCCCAGGGGCGTCGTTCCCTGCACCATCAAGTCTGCTGCATCACCACGGTTACCCACGGTCGTCATCCTTTATTCACCGATATCACCGCAGCACGCAGCTCGCATGGAACACCGCTGGTCGAATGAATTCGACCCTACAGGTTTTGTTGTGTAGGGCCGGATTCATTCGGCCAGCAACCTTGCCATCAGAAGGAATGCATCTCGTCTGAATTGATGTGTTACCCACTCAATCAGGGGAAGATCCAATAACAAAGGGGCTGAAAGCCGCCTTTGTTATTGATATGGCGGAGAGAGAGGGATTACTCGGGCCATACGGCCCTCGCCCCTGCGGGGCCGCTGTCGCTGGCGCTCCGGCGTTCTCTCGCGCCTGCGGCACTCGAGTCGAACCCGGCTATTTATATAATCGCGGGTTCGAATCCAACATCATAATATAAAGAAAGGGGCCAATAGGCCCCTTTCTTTATATTGGCGGAGAGAGAGGGATTCGAACCCTCGATACGGGATTACCGTATACACACTTTCCAGGCGTGCTCCTTCAACCACTCGGACACCTCTCCGGAATCATTTACTGCTGATCATTTCAACACACAAC
>JBATJF010000111.1:0-3120 GCA_049668345.1 Gammaproteobacteria bacterium | reverse complement strand
TGTCGCGGGGACCTCGCGAGGCGACTGCAGCAGATGCCCGGTGAAATACCAGGCTATGGCCAGCGCGCTGATGACCAGGCTTTGCGGGGCGGCGGCGCTCGCGAGGAGGCTGAGGTAGAGGACGATGACGGCCGCCTCGATTTGCAGCCACTGCACGATCCTGCCACGCCACCAGAACTCCATGCCGTTGAGCAGCAGGCCGAGCAGCAGCACCACGATGCCGCCGGCCAGCGGTACCAGCAGCACCGGCAGGGGATTCTCGAACGGATGCAGCCAGAGCGCGGGTATCAGGTCCTCGCGACCGAAGACGCTGCCAAAGACAAAGCCGAACAGGATGGCGGCAAGGCCGCTGGCGATCAGGATGCCCGTCACCGGCCAGCGTTTGCGCAGCAGCAGGCCGGCGACCAGCAGGACCAGGCCATGGCCGACGTCGCCGAACATGTAGCCGAACAGCAGCGGTGCCAGGATCGCCAGCAGGCGGCTGGGGTCGGCCTCGTCGGCGGCCGGCGTGCCGAGCAGGCGTGCAAACACCTCGAATGGCCGGGCCCACCACGGGTTGCGCATCACCATGGGTGGCGCAATGTCCTGCGGGGCCGGCGGGAAATCGAGAATGGCATCGATCCCGGCATCGGCCAGGGCCTTTCTCAGGCCGTCGTCGCCGGCGTCCCGGCTCCAGCCGGTGACCCAGGCAAAATTCTCCGTGACAGGCAGGCTGCTGACATGTGTCAGCAGCCACTCCAGACGGTTGATGCTGTTCAGGGCGCGGGCCAGCTGATGGGTACCGGCCAGCGCATCGAGTTGATTGCGGATCTCGCGCAGGCGCGCATCCAGTGCGGCAGCGCGTGCCATCATCTGCTGCAATGCGGCGCTGCGTTCGGCCTGCAGGGTCGGCGGCAGTTGCAGGGCACGGCCCCTGACAGTTGCCAGCTCGCTGGTGAGCGCCTGCATGCTCTCCGCGGGCCCTGCCGCAACGATGAATTCCTGCGTCCCGTCACCGAGCCGCCTGAACAGCACGTTTCCCGGCAGATGCTCGAGCGGTGTGTCGGCGGGCAACACGTAGACCTGTCCTGTCATTACCGGCCCTGCCGCGGCGAACAGCGAGAAGTCGAGCCCGTCAAGCCCGTCCAGCTGCAGCAGGGAAACCAGTAATGTCACATCCGCGCTTTCGCCGGTGATGGATTCCAGTTCCTGTATCAGGGGGGCCGCCTGTGCCTCCCAGTTGCGCAGTGTCTGCAGGGCGTCGTCCAGGATGTCACCTGGCTTGCCGGGTGCCACGGGTGTCGACAGGTCCGGCGGCGGCCAGTAGGCATGATAGCGGCGTTCGAGCCGGCCGAAGGCCTCGAGTCGTGCGTGTAAATCCGTCAGGTCGAGCCGGGCATGCGTTTCGCTGCGGGTTTCCAGTTCGACGTTGTTGGTACGGGCCAGCGCCTCCAGTGCGCCGGCGAGGTCTTCACGCGAGGTCAGCAATTCGAACCAGTGCGCCTGTTCCGGACGCAGGCTCACCGGGTTGTCTCCCGGGGCCCGGTGAACAGGGCGCGATCGACGAGGTCCGCGCGCAGGCGCTCCACGTCCAGGGCCGTGATGCCAATGTGCGCACAGGCGGCGGCCGGCTGGAAACTGTAGCGGCGGAATGCGGCCGTGAACCGGTTCAGCAGGCGCTCGCGGTGCCGGTCAGTCCCGCTGCCGGTGTCCAGGCCTATCTCCCGAAGCTGTCCGAGCAGCAGCTGCCCGATGTGTTGCAGGCCGGCGGTCTGCCGTGATGACTTCGGCCACAGGCTGCGCCAGTGATCATGCCATGCCTGTGTCAGGACGATCTCCCGTTGCCGGGCCGTGGCCAGCCAGGCATAGCCTGACTGTTCCAGTGCCGCGTCGCGCGTGGCGGGATTCCCGCTGGTGCAGGCGCGCAGTTCGGGGTCATCGAGCATCCAGGCGGGCGCGGTGTTTCCCTCCTGCAGGTGTTGCAGGGCCGGCAGATCGGGCAGCTGCGCGAGGGCGCGCACCACGACGGTCCAGCGTGCCGGCAGCCAGCGGGCGATTTCCCCGACATACCCGCGGTAGTGACGTCTCAGGGTCAGTTCGATGTCATGGCTGTTGTTGCCGGCATGCAGTCCGGCAGTCCAGGCGTGCAGCGTGGTTTGACTTGCTGCCTGCAGGTAGCCGGCAAGGTCGCCGCAGCCGTGCAGGCGCCGCCAGAGCTGATCGTCCGCGCGGTCTCCGAGGCGGGCCTGCAGGCGGGCCTGGGCATAGCGGAACTGCGCCGTCTCCCGCATTCAGCGATCCCCGGGCGGGTTACCTGCCGGTATCACTCCTGTCAGGGTCAGGGCGAGGGCCTCGACCACTGACGTCAGCGCAGTCTCGTCCAGCCGACAGGTGGATTCACCGGTTTGGCCGGCAACTGCGGAACGTTCGCGTTCCCTGAGCTCGCGGGTGACTTTGCCATTGCAGCGCATGTGGCATCTGGCCAGGCGCTCGTTGGTCCGCCTGGCGATATGACTGGCCCGTTCCTGTGCGGCCTGGCGAATCCTTACGGCGTCACGCGCGCATGCCTCGACAGCCTGCTCCGCGCCGCGCTCCGCCTGCAGCACCTGGTTCATGGCGTGTTCAACGCTCGCGGATGACCGGTTCTCCGGTTCTTCGGCTGTCATGGCGTCCTGGCTCCAGTCATGCAGGGCGGGGTTGTTATGGGTATCGAGCATTAAGCGGCCGGTGTTTCGCCTGCAAGCCACTTGTATCTTACTCCCTTACGGATCATCGATCACCCGCCGGGCCAGCGACAGAACAGGGCGGCCGGAATCACTTCTGGCACTTCGGGCAATAGAACGTCGAGCGCTGGCCCTGGCGTATTTCCCGGATTGCCACGCGGCAGCTGATGCAGGGCACGCCGGCCTTGCCGTAGACGTTCAGGTGCTGCCTGAAATAGCCGGGCTTGCCTTCGCCGTTGACGAAGTCGCGCAGCGTGGTGCCGCCGGCGGCGATGGCGTCGGTCAGCACCTCCCTGATGACCTCCGCGAGCAGTGCATATTTCTGCCGGCTGACACGGCCCGCGGCGCGCCGCGGGTTGATGCCGGCCATGTACAGCGCCTCGGAGGCGTAGATGTTGCCGATGCCGACCACGATGTG
>JBATJF010000110.1:0-2028 GCA_049668345.1 Gammaproteobacteria bacterium | reverse complement strand
GCGCGCGGCGGCACCGGCGCTGTCCGGCGGCGATGCGCTGGCGCAACGCTTTCTCGAGGCGCTGCCCTTCGAACTGACTGCCGCACAGGCACGCGTAATCGGGGAGATCCGTGCGGACCTCGCGGGGACGCATCCCATGGCGCGACTGGTGCAGGGCGACGTGGGTTCCGGCAAGACCGTGGTCGCTGCCTGCGCAGCACTGGCCGCGGTCGAGGCCGGTTACCAGGTGGCACTGATGGCGCCGACCGAGCTGCTGGCGGAGCAGCACTTTCGCAGTTTCAATGACTGGCTGGCACCGCTGGACGTCGAGGTGGCCTGGCATACCGGCAGGCACAAGGGCAAGGCGCGTGCCGCCACCCTGGGGTCAATCGCGGACGGCAGTGCGGCCGTGGCGATCGGTACGCATGCACTGTTCCAGACCGAGGTCGAGTTCGCGCGGCTTGGCCTGGTGATCATCGACGAACAGCACCGCTTCGGCGTGCACCAGCGGCTGGCGCTGCGCGACAAGGGGCGCAGCGGTGAACAGCGTCCGCACCAGCTGGTGATGACCGCGACGCCGATTCCGCGCACGCTGGCCATGACGGTTTATGCCGATCTCGATACCTCGATCATCGATGAGTTACCGCCGGGCCGTCAGCCGGTCAGGACGGTGGCGATCGCGCAGGAGCGCCGCGACGAGGTGATCCGCTCCGTGCGCAAGGCCTGTGCCGGGGGCCAGCAGGCCTACTGGGTGTGCACACTGATCGAGGAGTCCGAGGTGTTGCAGTGCCAGGCCGCGGAGAACACCGCCACGCTGCTGACGGAGGCGTTGCCGGAGTTGCAGATCGCGCTGGTGCACGGACGCATGAAGCCGGTGGAGAAGGAGGCAGTGATGAACGCCTTCAAGCAGGGCGCGGTCGACCTGCTGGTGGCGACCACCGTGATCGAGGTCGGCGTGGACGTGCCCAACGCCAGCCTGATGATCATCGAGAACCCGGAGCGGCTCGGGCTGGCGCAGCTGCACCAGTTGCGCGGGCGGGTTGGCCGCGGCACCCTGCACAGCAGCTGTGTTTTGCTCTACCAGGCGCCGCTGTCGGTGAATGCACGCGAGCGCCTGGCCGTGCTGCGCGAGACCAGCGACGGTTTCGAGATCGCGCGCCGCGACATGGAATTGCGTGGCCCGGGCGAGGTACTCGGTACGCGCCAGACCGGGGAGATGCAGTTCCATATCGCCGACCTGCTGCGTGACGAGGCCTTGCTGGAGGCGGTGGAGGCGGCCGCCGGCGAGCTGCTTGAGCGTTGCCCGCAAAACATCACGCCGCTGATCCGCCGCTGGCTGGGGCAGGCGGTTGATTTCGGGGAGGTATAAATATATCTGGCGTCAGGAAAACACTCTCGCGCAGAGACGCACAGGACGCAAAGAAAGCAATCGTGCAAGACGAGGAATATGGTAGCGCATCTCATGCGCGATAGGATTGCAATCACCAGATCTCGGATGAGATGCACGCCTGAACTCACTGCACGATTTATTTGTGCGGAGCCTGCAGGTGCCTCCATGATTCGGGTGTATTAATAGTTCTGCGTCTCTCGGTAACTGCTCCATGCGTCGCCTAGGGCGCCTACTTGTGGTGCTCTACCTCCTGCATGGCCCAGGCCAGTCTCTCGACCGTTACCCGGTCTCACCTTCTCCCTGTAGTCGTGCGCGAGGCTTGTTGTCGAATTTCTTTGCGCCTTTGCGCGAGATGGGTTTTTCTTCGAGAGCAACCCCGATCCCTGCATCCTTTTCCCCGTCATTCGTGCGATAATCGCGCGCCGGATAATCCTTGCCGTTCACCGCAGATCATACCCATGCCACTCGATAGCAACTGGCAGACGCACAGGCAGCATCGATGCAAAGATATCCCGCCGGACCTGTGTGCCTGGCTGCTCGATACCGAATCGCTCACGCTGCGCCTGCAGCAGCTGTGCCCGGGCCGCTTCGAGGTGCGCGTCATTGCGCAGCAGCGCGGCCGGCCGGCACGCAGCGAGGCGCGGGCGCTGGGCATGCGC
>JBATJF010000109.1:0-4611 GCA_049668345.1 Gammaproteobacteria bacterium | reverse complement strand
ACCACCGTATCGGTGATCTCGGCGTGCACCAGCAGCGGCAGGCCGCGGCTCTGCATCGCCTCCAGTGCCGCCCAGGTATTGCTGATGTTGGTCACGCCGGCATCCGAATGGGTGGTGGCGCCGGCGGGGTAGAGTTTCACGGCATACACGCTGTCGTCGGCCGCGGCCGCCTGTATGTCCGACGCCGTGGTGTTGTCGGTCAGGTACAGCGTCATGAGGGGATTGAACGCGCTGTCCGCGGGCAGGGCCGCCAGGATGCGTGCGCGGTAGGCGCGCGCCTGCTCGACGCCGGTGACCGGCGGTTGCAGGTTCGGCATGATGATGGCGCGCGCGAACTGGCGTGCGGTGTGCGCGATCACGGCAGCGAGCGCGGTGCCGTCGCGCACGTGGAGGTGCCAGTCATCGGGCCGGGCCAGGGTCAGTTCCATGTGCCGTCCAGGATGGCCTGCTGGTGCAGCAGGTTCAGGGTCAGCCGCACGCCGAAGCCGGTGGTGTCGGTCGGGACATGCGCGAGTCCGCCCTTGTGATTGCTGGCGGCGAGGTCGACGTGGATCCAGTCGATCCTGTCGTCAACGAAACGCTTCAGGAATCGTGCCGCGAGGATATGATCGGCCTCGCCCTCCAGAGTGCACTGCAGGGTGTCGGCGACGTCCGACTTGAGTGTCTCGTCGAAATCCTCGTCCAGCGGGAACGGCCACACGCGTTCGCCGCTGTCACGCCCGGCCTGGATCAGGATCGCGTTGAGCGCGTCGCGGTTGCTGAACACGCCGCTGTAGCGTGAGGACAGCGCATGAATGCAGGTGCCGGTCAGGGTGGCGTAGTCGATCATGACGGCCGGTTTGGTCCGGCTCGCCAGCGCCAGGGTATCGGCCAGGATCATGCGGCCCTCGGCATCGGTGTGCTTGACCTCGATGGTCGTGCCGTTGCAGGCGGTGACCACGTCGTTGGGCTTGTAGGCGCGGCTGCCGATGTGGTTTTCCGCCAGTGCCAGCCAGCAGTCGACCGGGTGCTTCGTCTTCAGCCGGCTCAGTGCCAGCAGGGTGCCCAGTGCCACCGCGCTGCCCTGCATATCCTCGTGCATGCCGTTCATGTATTTCGCCGGTTTCACGTTGACACCGCCGGTATCGAAGCAGATGCCCTTGCCGACCAGGGCGAGTTTTTTACCGCGTGCCTGCGGACGGTATTGCAGGTGCACGATGCCGGCATCCGGCTCCGGACTGCCCTGGCAGACGGCGAGAAACGCGCCGGCCTTTTTCCTGGCGAGCGCCTTGCGGTCGAGGAACTGCAGGCGCCAGCCTTCCTGTCTGGCGAGTTGCGCCACGAAGGCGCGGTAGGTGCCGGGCGTCAGTTCATTGCCCGGCAGCGCGGACAGCCAGCGTGCCAGGTGATTGCCAACCGTTTCCGCCCGGACCTGGGCAAGGTCGACCGTCTCCTGCAGGCCATGGATGTCCAGTTGCTTCAGAGCGGCGGCGGGTTTGGGCTTCGACTTGAAGCTCGGCATCGGGCAGGCACCGGTCAGCAACGCGGCGGCCAGTTGTTCCAGCAGGCGGCCGCCGCTGGCCGGGTCGAACCCGGCGAGCTGGATGCCGGCCACGGCCGGATCGAGCTCGCGCAGCGCGTCGGCCAGCTTGCGTGACCGGTCCAGGCCGGAAAACGCAGTACCGTCCGGCTTGATGGCCTGCAGGAAGATGCGGGTACCGCTGCGATTGGGCAGGTCGGTGATGAGGCAGTCGCTGTCCGGATCGCGGCGCAGCTGTCGCTGCCAGCGCGGCTTGAGAATGTCGGCATAGGGCAGCCGTTCCCACACCGCCTTGCCGGGTTTGTCCGGCACCAGCAGGATGACCGCCGCCAGGGCGTCGACCGCCGCGGGCGTCAGGTCTTTTGGGTGCTGATTCAGCTTGATTTTTTCGCTATGCCGGTAGGGGATGTCCATGCTGATTGCCTTGACCTGTTGCTGCAAAACGCTGATCATATCGCGCTTGCCGGGTTTCTGATACCACTGTCCCCTTTGAATTCAGAGGGATGGCGATACCACCGGTTAGTGAAACCTGCCATCGACCTGCACAAGCTGCCTGGGAAAGAGGGTGCCGGAAATCCGACGCTAACTGCCATCGTATGAAAGACGCCGATAAAAAACGCCTGCTACGGGAAATGCTGTTCGCGCGCCGCTTCGAGGAGCGCTGCTACGAGGCCTACGTCGAACGCAACATCGGCGGGTTCCTGCACCTCTATCCGGGTGAAGAGGCCTGCGCCCATGGCGTACTGGAAGCCGCCCGGGTCGGTCACGATTACGTCATCACCAGTTACCGTGACCACGTGCATGCCATCAAGGCCGGCTCGGACCCGCGCGCGGTGATGGCGGAACTGTTTTCCAAGGAGACCGGCGTCAGCAAGGGACGCGGCGGCTCCATGCACATCTTCGACGTAAAGCACCGCTTCATGGGCGGCTACGCGCTGGTCGGCGGACCGTTCCCGCTGGCAGCCGGCATTGCCAAGGCCATCCAGATGCAGGGTGGCGACGAAATCTGCATCTGTTTCCTCGGCGACGCGGCCAACAACCAGGGTACCTTCCACGAATCGATGAACATGGCCGCGCTGTGGAACCTGCCCGTGCTCTACGTGTGCGAGAACAATCTGTACGGCATCGGCACCCGCATCGACCGTTCCACCGCCGTGGTCGACCAGTACAAGCGCGTCGCCGCCTACAACATTCCCTCGGCGCAGATCGACGGCCAGGACGTCGAACTGGTGCACAAGGCCGCGGTCAAGGCGGTCAAACATGTGCGCGGCGGCAAGGGACCGTACTTCCTGGAGCTGATGACCTACCGCTACCGCGGTCATTCCATGTCGGATTCCAACGCCTACCGGGCCAGGACCGAGGAGCGCATGTGGAGCAAGCGTGACCCGGTCATCATGCTGCGCGACCGCCTGATCGAGGCCGGCAAGCTGACGCTGAAGGAATACAAGGACATGGATACCGAGATACTGGACGAGATCGAGGAGGAGGTGATCCGCTTCGCCACGGAATCACCCGAGCCGCACATCGCCGACGTCGGGAAATACGTCCTTGCAGAGAATGACCCGTGGGTCAGGGGCGGGACAGCGTAATGGCCGAGATCATGTACTGGGAGGCGATCCGGCGCGCCCATGATGAAGAACTGGCCAATGACCCGATGGTGATCGCGATGGGCGAGGACATCGGCGTGGTGGGCGGCACCTACAAGGCGACGCTGGGCCTGTACGAAAAATACGGCGAGAAACGCATCATAGACACGCCGATTTCAGAGAACGGCTATACCGGCCTGGGTATCGGCGCCTCCTTCCTCGGCGTGCGGCCGATCATCGAAATCATGTCGGTGAATTTTTCCTGGCTGGCCATGGACCAGATTTTCAACACGGCCGCCAAGGTGCGCTACATGTCGGGCGGCCAGCTGACGGCGCCGATCGTGGTGCGTTCCCCGGGCGGCACCGCCCACCAGCTCGGTTCGCAGCATTCCGCGCGGATGGAAAAGGTGTTCATGGGCATCGCCGGCCTGCGCGTGGTCACGCCGTCCAGCCCGCGCCAGGCCTACGGCCTGCTGAAATCCGCCGTGCGCTGCAACGATCCGGTGTTCATCAACGAACACGAGCTCATGTACAACATGAAGGGCGAGGTACCGGAGGAGGAATATTTCCATCCCCTGGAAGGCTCCGAGGTCGCGCGCGAAGGCCGCGATGTCACGCTGTTCGGCTACAACATTTCCGTGCACTGGTGCATGAAGGCCGCCGGGCTGCTGTCGCAGCACCATGGCATCGAGGCCGAGGTCATCGACCTGTTCGCGCTGAGCCCGCTGGACCGCGCCGGTATCCGCAACTCGGTCAGCAAGACCCACCGCGCGGTGATCGTGGAAGAGGCCGAGCCCGCCGTCGGTGTCGGCGCCGAGGTCATGGCGATCATCAACGAGGAATGCTTCTTCGAGCTGGATGCCGCACCGGTGCGCGTCTCCGCGCTGAACGTGCCGATCCCCTACAACCACGCCCTGGAAAAGGCCGCACTGCCCGATGAGAACGACGTGGTGGAAGCCGTGCGGAAGATGTTCGGGATCTGAAATCTTTGTCGCGCAAAGACGCAAAGGCGCCAGGAACAGAAAACGTTTACACAGGTTATGCAGCCGTACTGGCACGGTAATCCCGGTACACCGTCGCTACTGACGATTAACAAGCATTTCTTTGCGCCTTTGCGACTTGGCGCGAGACAAATTCTGGAAAGAACACTGAATGGCTGAACCCTACGTAATCAAGATGCCCCAGCTGTCCGACACCATGACGGAAGGTGTCATTGTCAGCTGGGAAAAGAACATCGGCGACGCGGTCAAGCGCGGCGACATCGTCGCCACGGTCGAGACCGACAAGGCGGTCATGGATGTCGAGGTGTTCCGCGACGGCTACCTGTCAGGACCACTGGCCCCGGTGGATGCCGTGGTGCCGGTGACGCATGCGATCGGCTACCTCGTGGAATCGAAATCCGACGTCGATGCCAGCACGGCGAAACCCGCCACGGCTGCCGCTCAGCCGGCACCGTCGGCGGCACAACCGGCCGCGGCACCCGCACCGGCAGCTGGTGTGCCGGCC
>JBATJF010000108.1:0-5712 GCA_049668345.1 Gammaproteobacteria bacterium | reverse complement strand
GGCCATGACCCTCTCCGATGCCTTCCCCGGCCTGCGCATGGAAGGCAAGCCACAGTGCCACATCATTGCCATTGCGAAGGAACAACAGGAACCCGCCATCAGCGTGGGCTGCATGCTCAGCCGCGTCCGCACCGGCATGCCGAACACCGAGATGACATGCGCCCTGCCGGGTTCCCGGCTGGCCGAGGCCGTGCAGCAGATCAAGACCACTGCCGCCATCGACGGCACGGTGGCGAACTATGCCAGCGAGGACACGCGACGCTTCGAGCGATGAAAAAAACAGCCCCGATCGGCCCGGGTGCCAGCCGACGCCGGAAGGCTGTTTCTGACACTATTCCCTGGTGCCGGAATCCGCTGCGCCGGTACAGTAACGCTGCACCAGTTCGGCTTTCATCCTTGCACCGAATTCATCGATCCAGAGCCATTCATAATAATCCCTGCCCACCGCCCCGGGTGGCCGGGGTTCTTTCAGCCAGTTCACCCGGATGCGATGATCCCGCAGATAAATATCCATCGCCTGCTGCACCGGTCTCAGCTGCCAACCGTTTTTTTCAAATTCGATTTGATCCGTGCAGATTTCATCTGCCCGTGTAGCTGAAACCATAACCAGCAGACACACACAAGCTGTTCGTTGCCAAATAGTAGTTATCTTCATGCTTTCAGCTCGTTATGTCGGATAACCGCTGCCCGGTGAGAAATGCGGGCTAGGCAGCCAGGCGCCACTGTTGCAGACCGGTACTGATCAAGGCGACTCCGAGGACCACACCGAGCAGAATGGCGGAGCCTGCGGCTCCCAAAACGATTAGCAGTGCGCCAAGTACGATGCTCGACCATAGTTCGATCTTGCGATACACGGGCGGGTTGACCAGCCCTGCGTCGCGCAGGTCCGTCAGGCCGGCGATGCCGCCGAGGATAAGACCACCTCCAAGAATGATGGCCACCATCCATAAGGCCAGTCCCGGCCAGATCAGGATAACCACGCCGGCGATCACTTGTACCCAGGGTGCGAAAACGCTGACACGGATTCCCTCCCTGTGTGCGGCATTGGCGTAAAGCACCGCCACGATGCCGCTGAACAACATCACGCCGCCGAGCATCATCACCGCGAGGGTCCCGAAAAGGTAAGGCAGGATGATCGCTGCTACGCCAAGCAGGATGCTGGTAACGGCACTGAATTTCGTGGAACTCACGGGGCGACTCCTCGAAAAATACGCTATTGATTCGTAAGCAGATTATGGTAATTGAACCCGGGCCGTGATGTCACGTGCAATTACCGGCGTCCCCGTCAGGACCGGATCAGTCCCCGTCCGGCAAGGTACGCTTTGCAATAGAGATCCGCCATTCAACGTATCAGTTCAGAACGGCAGTAATGTATCGGTAGTGTTGAAAAACTCCATGGCCCGATCAACCCGTCAGCTTGGCGCACACGAGAGTTCATGCTTATACATTACGACGAGAAAACCAATTCCAGTGCACTCTGCACACCGAAATTACACCTTCGCATGCAACTGTTTTGAACGCATCAACTTTTTCAACAGCATCGGCCAGGAAGCGACATTCCCCTGGATCCCGTAATGGTCTCAGATGTAGTTTTACAGACGTCAAGCAAATCGCGCGGGGCGCGGCCTGAGGTGTACCGGTATTTTCAGGAATATTATTCCATTGAAATGCGCTGACAGGTTGTGGATAAATTTGCCGACGACGTTGAATTTATACCAGGCGGTTTTGTAGCGGGTAGTGGTTCGGAGCGTAGAGCCGGCATATCTTTCTTACGGGTAGCATGACACATCCATTTCACATGAATCTGCCAAAATCGTCCCCATATTTCCTATGCTTCTTCGGCATCCATAAACAAGTCGACGTCGTCTATACCAATTTCGCTGTCATCATAATCATCAGCTTTTTCTTTGGGCACAGCGAGGGGACGCTTCATTATGTTACTGAAACTGGCAGGGCGGCCTTTGAAATTGCGGCGTGCTTTCTTATACCTGGAATCAAGATCCGCAACGAATCCGGATTCAGCCGGCTTGAGCTCACGCAACTTCGGTTCAACTATCTCGCGCGCATATTCGAGGATCTCGCCGCGTACGAGATTGAACAGGTAAAGTGTCTTCGGATTACCCGTGTCCAGGCGTGCATCCCGCAGTACCGGGCTGCTGCGCGCACCGGCATTGAGATAGCCGTACCAGAGAGATGCTTTACTTTTCGATGCGTACGCCATTTGTATTTACCTCACCTTCAGGCACATATATCCGCTATATATAACGTGCAACCGCGATTGCCAAGATATTTTTTCACGTTTATCGAATCGGCAGATTAAAACTTTAGGCCGGAAGCCCCCGTTTAGCAGGAATTACCTGCACTAGCCGCAGGGACTTCCGGGATAGATCGACAACTTGCCGTTCGCTGAACTCTCAGGGCGAGGTATTGGCTACGCTACTTACGGTAAACTTCGGCCAGAAACTGCCGGTCGGGTACGTCTCAGAGAAAGTCCGCTTACCCACTGGTAGCAGATTTTCAACCTTTAACAGGAGACTCAGCCCGTGGGGATTCCATATGCGAAAGGCGAGGTTTTCGATGTTTCAAACCAGCACTGTTTGTAATGGGCGTCGCAGTGACTGAGGCATCTTCGGACCTCGGCCGAAGCGAACGACAAGATCGGGCCTGCGCCCACCAATTCCCAGAAAAGCCGCAAACTGCTGCCGCAGCTCCGTCACTTCGACTGGCTGGTTGAGAAATGCGTTGCGTATCCCCAATGCTGCCGCCTGCAGGGCAAAGCGCTCATAGCAACGTCCTGCTTCGAGCCAATGGGCCCTGTCTTCGGCGTCCGCAACAAAAACCGCGATTCCGGCTGAGCTGCGCGTTTGCTTCGCATACCTGTCGTTTTCGCTCTTTGGCGTAACGAACAAATTGAAGAGCCGCCTGCCCAGCCATGTTGGCAAAGACGGATTGCCCGAACATGCCGCGTACAGTCCATCCCCGGTTCGAACTGCCTCGCCACTATTGAAACGAATCCACGCCTTCAATTCATCGACGAATGCGCGATCGTTCAATTGAGCTGTATTGCCTTGAACGACATATTCGAGGACATTTTCCATCGTGGCGGGTTCAGTAAGGAGCATCACTCGAACGCCCTTTCCGGTGCCGGCCTGCTCGAGCAGGTCCAATTCTTCCATGGTCAGGTGTTTTCCGTCGTACTCGGCACGCGTGCATTGCCGCTCGGGTATCGCCTGAAAGAGCGGGGTAACGACTGCCTTGGTTGGCTCTACATTGACCCTTAGCACTCCCCCTGCTGATGGATCCAGGCTTGAATCCCCTTTCAAGCCGTTAGCCAGCGCTGCTTGTATCAAGTTCTCGGCTGCGCACCCGAGCGACACGAAAAGGTGGTGATCATCCGGATCGACTACAGGGCATCGACGTGAAAGATCGGGCAATATCGAAATCGCACGTCCCTCGATGCGAAACTTCCAGCACTGGGTGTTGTGGCTAGATGGTGCGAGCGTGGCGTAGCGTACGAGTTCGCGCTGGAGAGCAGAGCCATCAGCCATGTCCTGCTTGTCAGGATGCCAGGTTCTGCGCACGGCCTCTTCGTACGTTTCAGCATGCGTTCCCGATGAACATGCCTGCAGAACCGCCAAGCCGCCTGCGGCCGACGTTGCGGAAATAATGAATTTTCTTCGAGTAAGCATTGCGCAACTCCTTCTAAGGCATAAGTCATATCACCGTTCAAGTGAGCGAATGGCTAGCCAAGGCCACGCGCCCTGACCGCCAGCGCAGGAGCAAATAGCATGAACAGCAGGCCAAGGCCCATAAAACCACCGTCCGCAAGCTTGTAGTCAGCAAGCATACTCGTGTGTAAAGCCTGGCGCCGTTCCCAGTCTGAACTCAAAGATGACGATGAGGACCACCCACAGCAGACCAACCTCGGGTTGTTCTCCAGACGATCCGGCACCGACCCTGCGTATACAAATCCACGCGATAGCGGAAAATGGGGCGGTGATATTCTGCCGGATCCTCTACGACCGTACCTGTCACGCTCTGCCCGTCATTGATATTTTACTGGCATCATCTCTATCACCAGCACCCGATCACGATCCGGCCACGCGTGGAGATATCATCTGCAGTCTAGGCATTCGTATCACGGGACGAGATCCATCTGTTCAATACCTGCCGCAGGTCCCCGATATTGACCGGTTTTACAATATAGTCATCCATCCCTGCATCAAGGTGTACTTGCTCCCGGCCCTGCATGGCATCAGCGGTAATGGCAATGACAGGTATCCTGTTTTCAGTGTATTTTTGCGTAGCATGAATTTTTCTGACCAGCTCATAACCATCCATTTCAGGCATCTGGATATCAGTCAAAAGGAGATCGTAATCGCCACTCATCCATTTCTCCAAAGCAGTAATTCCGTTGTCGGCGATATCAACGCTATAACCGAGCATCTCCAGTTGCTGACGCATGACTTCCTGGTTGATCACGTTATCTTCCGCAACAAGGATGCGGGGATATCCAGCTGTGGCTGCGGATATAGCATCCGGCTTCGCGGATTCATCCTCGATGCTATCACCCGGACCTGATGGTTTCAGCGGCGAAGTCTTCAGGTCGACCCAGAATGTTGCGCCCGCTCCAGGGTGGCTATGGACACCTATTCGCCCATCCATCAACTCGACCAGTTTTTTTGTGATCGACAATCCGATACCCGTACCTTCTGTAATACCGTATTCGGCGCCAAGCCTGTTGAACGGTTCAAACAGTTGCGCAACCCTTTCTTCTGGTATTCCCTGACCCGTGTCTTTAACATTAACGCGTATATAATCGTCATCTGTCCTGATACAATAAATTTCCACCGTGCCATGTTCACGGTTGAATTTAACCGCATTTGAAAAAAGGTTCAGCAATACCTGCTTGATGCGGGTGTAATCAGCTTGCACATGAATTCCCTCACACTGCTTACGCTCGAATACAATGGCTACATCATGCGTATTCGCCATCGCATCGATCAACAGACAGCAATCATCTATCACGCTGGATAAGGAAACCCTCTCCAGCGATATTTGAAAGCGTCCTGCCTCGATCTTCGACAGGTCGAGAATCTCGTTGATCAGCGCCAGCAAATGCTCGCCTGCACTGCTGATTAGCCTGGCATTCGCTTTTTGATGTTCGGTCAGGTCCTTGTCATATTCATACAACTCGGAAAAGCCAAGAATTGCATTGAGCGGGGTGCGTAATTCGTGGCTCATGCGGGACAGGAATTTCGTTTTTTCCAGGCTGGCTTTTTCCGCTGATTCGAGCGCCCGGCGCACCTCGACGGTACGCTCATCAACAAGCTGCTCCAGGTGCTGATGCGAGCGCAACATGCTCTTTCTCATATCATCGAAAGATTGTGCAAGCTCACCAATCTCATCACCACCCCTGATACCGACAGGTACCGTCAAGACACCGCTACCAATTTCAATAGCGGCGTTTCCCAGTTTCTGGATCGGCTTCAGCACAAAATAATCAAGTGCGCCAAACAGCAAAGCCATTGTCACCAGGACCGCTATCAGGGTAATTCCAATAACGACCAAACCCAGCTTACCGGTTTGTTCGTCAATCTCGTTCACGGGCAACCAGGTAACGAGGATGAAATTTTCATGGACCTTCACTGCTTTCATAAAGCCTTCATCACCGATGAAGCTGGTCCTGATGACTTGTGCAGCAGATAGATC
>JBATJF010000107.1:0-4666 GCA_049668345.1 Gammaproteobacteria bacterium | reverse complement strand
CGCTTCCTGGCGGCGTTCCTCTGCATGCCGCTGCTGGCGGCCATTTTCAGTGCCGTCGGCGTCTACGGCGGACATTTCGTCGGCGTCGGCCTGCTGGGCGTAGACGACGGGGCATTCTGGTCGCAGATGCAGGCCAAGGTGGATTTATACGACGACATCATGAACGGTGTCATCAAGAGTATCGTGTTCGGCTTCATCGCCGGCTGGATTGCACTGTTCGAGGGCTACGATGCCGTGCCGACGGCGGAGGGCGTCAGCGGCGCAACGACCCGCACGGTGGTGCACACTTCGCTGGTCGTGCTGGGGCTGGATTTTGTACTGACCGCATTGATGTTTGGAGATTAATAGTGAACACCAGAACCATTGAGATCGTTGTCGGGTTGTTTGTTGCCGGTGGTATGGCGGCCCTGTTCATGCTGGCCATGCAGGTCAGCAATCTCAGCACGCTGGGCAACAACGACGGCTACGTGGTCAAGGCAAGCTTTCAGAATATCGGCGGCCTGAAGGTGCGCGCGCCGGTGACGGTGTCCGGCGTACGCGTCGGCCGGGTGGATGATATCGGCTACGATTTCAGGACTTTCGAGGCCGTGGTGTCGATGAAGATCGACTCGCAGTACGAAGGTTTCCCGGAAGACACCTCGGCCAGCATCTTCACCGCCGGCCTGCTCGGCGAGCAGTACGTCTCCCTGGAACCGGGCGGATCGATGACCAACCTGGTGGATGGCAGCCAGATCCACCTGACCCAGTCGGCGCTGGTGATGGAACAGATCATCGGCCAGTTCCTGTATAATGCAGCCGGGAAAAAGCCGGAAGAGTCAGCCGCATCGTCAGGGCCGAAGCCAGAACCAGCGTCAGAGTCACAATAAATGCATACATCCAGAATCAACCAGGCGGTCCTGCGGGCGCTGTTGCTGATCTTCACGCTGGGCAGCGCGGCATCGCTGCACGCGTCCAGCGCCATCACGCCGCTGGAGCTGGTGCAGGATACCTCCTCGCGCATGCTGGTGGCGCTGAAGGACAACCGCGCAGCCATTGAGCAGGATTCATCACGCCTGTACGAGCTGGTTTCCACCATTGTGCTGCCGTATTTCGATTTCGAGCGCATGAGCCAGTGGGTGCTGGGCAAGAACTGGCGCACGGCGACACCCGAGCAGCGCGACCGTTTCGTGGTGCAGTTCCGTGCCCTGCTGGTGCGCACCTACGGTCAGGCACTCTCCGACTATGCGGATGAAAAGATCATCTACCTGCCGTTTGCGGGCGATCTCAGTGCACCTACCGTGACGGTGCGGACCGAGATCGAACAGGCCGGCTCGACGATCCCGATTTCCTATTCCATGTACCGGAGTGGCGACGGCTGGAAGGTCTACGATGTCGCCATCAGCGGCGTCAGCCTGGTCACCAATTACCGATCCTCGTTCGGCAATATCATCCGGGACAAGGGAATCGACAGCCTGATCCGGCAGCTGGCCGACAAGAACAGCTCCTGACGCCATGGCCGAGGCCGGTTTTACAGATCGCGGCAACGGTAGCTGGCTGCTGGAAGGTGAGCTGGATTACTACACCGTGCCGGGGGTGCTGGCCAGCTCCGCGCGGCGCATGACCGGGGAGGGTTCGATCCGGGTGGATCTCAAGGGCGTAACGCGCGCGGACAGCGCCGGCCTGGCGCTGCTGCTGGCCTGGTTGCGCGATGCAGAGCGGGCGGGGCGCAGTATCAGCTTCGTCAACGTGCCCGCTCAATTGCAGTCGATAGCCCGTGTTTGCGGGCTGGAAGAGATTCTCCCGCTTTCACACTGAAAGTGTTGTGTACGAGCGGCCGTCGCTGCCCCGGCAGGCGATCGGCCAGTCATGGCTATTGTCATCAATCGGGATCTGGATATGCAGAGCAAGGAACTGGAGGCGTTGATCAGGGCCGGGATTCCCGGTGCCGAGGTTGTGGTGAAGGGCGAGGGTGACCATTTCGAGGCCACCGTCATCAGCGACCGGTTCGAAAACTGCACCATGGTCAAACAGCACCAGCTGGTGTATGGCACGCTGGGTGATCGCATGGGCGGCGAGATCCACGCGCTGGCATTGCGCACCTACACCCGGGACCAGTGGCGCAGCCAGCGCCGCATCCAGTAACGGCCGGACCGACCTGAGGACCGCGCGGGCGTGGACAAGCTGATCATCAAGGGCGGAACCGTGCTGGAGGGCGAGATTCGCATCTCCGGCGCCAAGAACGCCGTGCTGCCGATCATGGCAGCCACGCTGCTGGCCGACACGCCGGTCGTCATTCGCAATATCCCGCACCTGCACGACGTCACCACCACCATGGAGCTGCTTGGCCACATGGGCGTGAACCTGACGGTGGACGAAAAGATGGACATCGAGGTGGATGCGCGCTCGATCAGCTCGCTCTATGCCCCCTACGAGCTGGTGCGCACCATGCGTTCGTCCATCCTGGTGCTCGGGCCAATGCTGTCGCGCTTCGGGCGCGCCGACGTGTCGCTGCCAGGCGGCTGCGCCATCGGCTCGCGCCCGGTGAACCTGCACATCAAGGGCCTGCAGGCCATGGGCGCGAACATCACGGTCGAGAACGGCTACATCAAGGCGCGTGTGGACCGGCTGAAGGGTGCGCGGCTGGTGATGGATATCGTCACCGTGACCGGCACCGAGAACCTGATGATGGCGGCCACGCTGGCAGATGGTGTCACCTACATCGAGAATGCCGCACGCGAGCCGGAGGTGACCGATCTCGCGCACTGCCTGAATGCCATGGGCGCGAAGGTCAGCGGCGCCGGCACCGACACCATAGTTGTCGAGGGGGTCGAGCGCCTGGCCGGTACCGAGTACAGCGTGCTGCCGGACCGCATCGAGACCGGAACCTACCTGGTGGCGGCTGCCATCACCGGCGGTCGGGTCAAGCTCAAGGATACGCGCCCGGACATCATGGATGCCGTATTGCAGACGCTGCGCGAGGCGGGCGCCAGTATTGAAACCGGGGCGGACTGGATTGCACTGGACATGGACGGCCGGCGGCCGCAGGCGGTCAACGTGCACACCGCACCCTATCCGGCATTTCCGACCGACATGCAGGCGCAGTTCACCGCGCTGAATGCCGTGGCCGAGGGCACCGGCACCATTACCGAGACCGTGTTCGAGAATCGCTTCATGCACGTGCAGGAAATGCAGCGCATGGGCGCCTCCATCCGGCTGGAAAGCAATACCGCCATTATCACGGGTGTGCCGCGCCTGACCGGCGCGCCGGTGATGGCCACCGACCTGCGCGCCTCGGCCAGTCTGGTGCTGGCCGGCCTGGTGGCGGACGGCGAGACCACCATCGACCGCATCTACCACATCGACCGCGGCTACGAACGTATCGAGGAAAAACTCGCGCAGCTCGGTGCGGATATCCGCCGCGTACCGGACTGAGGCGGAGTCGACAACACGTCCGCACGCCCTGGTGCGCCAGCCGGCAAGCTTGTAAACCGGCCCTATCTGCCGGAAACTTGGCCCCATGAACACTGCACTGACCATCGCCCTGTCCAAGGGGCGCATTTTCGAGGAAACCCTGCCGTTGCTGGAAGCGGCTGGAGTGACGCCGCTGGACGACCCGGAAACGAGCCGCAAGCTTATCCTGGATACCAACCAGGAGGACGTGAAACTGGTCATCATCCGTGCCGCGGACGTGCCGACCTACGTCGGTTACGGTGCCGCGGACATGGGTGTCGCCGGCAAGGATGTGCTCATGGAGCACGGTGGCGAAGGTCTGTACGAACCGCTCGACCTGAAGATCGCGCGCTGCCGCCTGATGGTGGCGGGTCCCGCCTCGGGCGTGCGCACGCGCCGGCGCATGCGGATAGCGACGAAATACGTGCACAGCACGCGTCGCTTCTACGCCGACCGCCAGGAGCAGGTTGAGATTATCAAGCTGTACGGTTCCATGGAACTCGCGCCGCTGGTGGGACTGGCCGACCGCATCGTCGACGTGGTGGACACCGGCAATACCCTGAAGGCGAACGGGCTGGTACCGCTCGAACACATCGCGGACATCAGCTCGCGGCTGGTGGTCAACAAGGCCTCGATGAAAATGAAGCACGGCCGCATCAGCGATTTTATCGAGCGGCTGCGCGCGGCCTGCGAGGACTGAGCGGGTGTGACGCGTGGCGCAGGCGCCACCCCGGCAGACACTCATCCGGACACGATCAGACATGGTTGAAATCAGGCGACTCAATTCACAGGATGCGACCTTCGCGGCGGACCTCGAGGCCCTGCTGGACTGGGAGCAGTCGGCCGACCTGAAGGTCGAGGCGGTGGTGCGCGAGATCATCACCGCAGTGCGCACGCGCGGCGATGCGGCGCTGATCGAGTACACCGAACGCTTCGACCGGCGCAAGGCAGACAACGGTCTGGAAATCCCGCTGGCGAACTGCCGCGCCGCCGTCGATGTCATCAAACCGGTGCAGCGTGACGCGCTGGAGTTCGCCGCCGACCGCGTGCGCGCCTACGCAGAGCGCCAGAAACTTGAATCCTGGTCCTACACCGAGGCGGACGGCACGCTGCTGGGCCAGCAGGTCACGCCGATGGACCGTGTCGGCCTGTACGTGCCGGGCGGCAAGGCGTCCTATCCGTCCTCCGTGCTGATGAACGCGATTCCCGCCAAGGTTGCCGGCGTGGGCGAACTCAT
>JBATJF010000106.1:0-1973 GCA_049668345.1 Gammaproteobacteria bacterium | reverse complement strand
TCGAACACGGAAGGTTCGGTGCTCGATCCCATCGTGGCGATTCGCCGCACCATCACCTTGTCACCTGACGAATCGGCGACCGTACAGATTATTTCCGGTGTCGCGAACACGCGCGAGGCTGCGTTGGCTTTACTTGAGAAGTATTGTGACCGGCACTTCGTTGAACGTGCTTTTGAAATGGCATGGTTCCAGAGCCAGGAAGTGCTGCGCCATCTCAACGCAACCGAGGCCGACGCGCAGGTCTATGGCCGCCTGGCCAGTTCGGTCATTTACGGAAATGCCTTGCGCCGTGCCGCGCCCAGCGTCATATCCCGCAACCGGCTCGGCCAGTCCGGGCTGTGGAGCTTTGCCGTCTCTGGCGATCTGCCGATCGTCCTGGTACGCATCGGCAACCTGAACCGCATCGACCTGGTAAAACAGGCGCTGATGGCCCATGCCTACTGGCGGATGAAGGGATTGACTGCGGACCTGGTGATCGTAAACGAGGATTTTTCGGGTTACCGGGCTGTGCTGCAGGACCTGATCATGGGGCTCATCAATACCGGTCCCGAAGCGCAGGTTATGGACAGACCTGGCGGTGTCTTCGTGCGGCGCGCCGAAGAACTGACCGAGGAGGACCGGGTCCTGTTCCAGACGGTCGCACGTGTCGTGCTAACCGATAGCGCCGAGACGCTGGCGGAGCAGGTGATGCGTCGCGTGCCGGCAGAGCGCCTGCCAATCCGTCTGGAACCGGTGCAGCAACCTTCTGATGAAAAGATCCACCCGCTGTCGGTGCGCGAACGCATATTCTGCAACGGCCCGGGCGGTTTCACACCTGACGGACGTGAGTACGTCGTCACCCTCGAGCCCGGACAGAGCACGCCGGCGCCGTGGGTCAATGTTATCGCCAGCCCGCATATTGGCACGGTCGTCAGCGAGAGCGGGAGCGCATATACCTGGGTGGAAAACGCGCACGAGTTCAGGCTGACCACCTGGCACAACGACCCGCTCAGCGACGGCAGCGGAGAAGCGCTGTACATCCGCGACGAGGAAACGGGGGCGTTCTGGTCGCCGACGCCGTTGCCCGCCTGCGGTGAGTCCGGCTATGTTTGCCGGCACGGGTTCGGCTACAGCGTGTTCGAACATTACGAAGCCGGTATTTCCTCGGAACTGTTTACCTATGTCGCCATGGACGCGCCGGTGAAGTTCGTGGTGCTGAAGCTGCGCAACCATGCACGTCGCCAGCGTCGCCTGTCGCTGACGGGGTACTGGGAACTTGTGCTGGGTGAGTGGCGGCATGCCAATCTGATGCACATTGTTACCGAAACGGATCCGCACAGCGGGGCGCTGTTTGCTCGCAACGCCTACGGCCGCGAATGCGCCAATCGGGTAGTCTTTGCCCATGTTAGCAATGAAGGCACCAGCGAACGGGAACGTACCGTGACCGGAAACCGGACCGAGTTCATTGGTCGCAACGGCTCGCTGGCCAGCCCGGCGGCGATGCGCCGCGAGCGCTTGTCAGGGAGGGCGGGTGCGGGCCTCGATCCGTGCGCCGCGATCCAGACCCGGATCGAACTGGCCGAAGGGCAGGAGCGCGAGATCGTGTTGATATTCGGCGCGGCCCGCAACACCGATGAGGCTCAGCATTTCATCCGGCAATTCGGCGGTCCGGCCGGCGCACGGCAGGCACTCGAAGGCGTGTGGGGACACTGGAACCACACCCTGGGTGCTGTGCACGTGGAAACGCCGGATCCGGCGCTGGACGTTCTGGCAAACGGCTGGCTGGTCTACCAGACACTGTCCTGCAGGCTCTGGGGACGCAGTGGCTACTATCAATCCGGCGGCGCCTACGGTTTCCGCGATCAGTTGCAGGACACCCTGGCACTGATCCATGCGACACCCTGGCTCGCCCGCGAGCAGTTGCTCCGTTGCGCCGGGCGCCAGTTCCTGCAGGGTGACGTGCAACACTGGTGGCATCCTCCCAATGGACAGGG
>JBATJF010000105.1:0-1704 GCA_049668345.1 Gammaproteobacteria bacterium | reverse complement strand
CTGTAGCGCACCGTGCGATTGTAACGTTCGACATAGGCGTTCTGCTGCGGATTGCCAGGCTGGATGAACTCCAGCTGGATACCGTGCCGGTCCGCCCATTGCTCCAGCTCCTGGCAGATAAACTCCGGCCCGTAGTACATACGGAAACATGAAGCAGAGTCAGCCATTTGCATCAGAATCATTGATGACCAAACCGATGATTCATAAGGAGACGCAAATGACTGACATAGCCCATCCTATAACCACACCCGTATTTGTTGCCATAGATATTGCGAAGCAGTCACATGATGCCCTGATTCAGGGGCCATCGGGCAGAACCAGGACAATCAAGATCAGTAACTCCCTGGAAGGCTACCAGCGTTTGATTGATCTCGCGCAGTCCGAGGGAGAGACCATATCTGTCGCCTTCGAACCGACGGCGGATTATCACCGCAATATTGCCTACTGGCTTCACACCCATGGAGTTAAGTGCTACCTGGTCTCATCGCTGGCCTGTGCGCGTGCCCGGGAAATGCTGTACAAGACATGGGACAAGCATGACAGGAAAGATGCCCGGGTGATTCTTTACCTGATGCAGCAAGGCATGATGAGTCCATTCTATGACCCCTTGGTCGCTGGCACGATGGATATCCAGGAGCTTTCCAACACGTACCACCAGGTGTCACTGGCGCGTACGCGCTGTCAACACAGCCTGTTAAATCATTACCTGACCTTGTATTTCCCGGAGCTGGAACGCTATTTCCACACGTCCCGGGCCGAGTGGTTCTGCCGCCTGTTGCTGAAGTTTCCTACACCCGACTCAATTACCCGCTACAGACAGGCGACGTTTGTGAAACGCGCCTGGGATATCGTCGGGCGCAAGGTCGCCAAGCAACGGTTCCTTGAGGAACTGTATGAGACCGCAGCATCCTCCATCGGTTTACCGCTCGAGTCTTCCAGCCTGGCCGTTAGTACCTTCAAACTGCAGGTAGAACGGTATCTTGCGCTCACCACGCAGCGCGCGAAGCTGGAGAAAATAGCCGAAGATCTCCTCGCTGGGCGAGAAGACTACCGCCACCTGAGAACCCTACCCGGTGTAGGGCCGATCACCGCGCTGATGATCCTGGCTGAAAGCGGGGATCTCAAACGGTTCCGGCACTATCGGCAGTATCTCAACTTCTGTGGCTTCAACCTCTCCGCCGTCCAAAGTGGACAGAGGCAGGGCGGGTATCAGCTATCCAAGCGTGGTAACGCCCGGTTGCGCTATGCCTACTGGCTGGCTGCAGTCAGTGCGATCAGGCAGCGGGAGAACAGCTTTCGTTACAAATATGAGCGCTATATCAGAAAAGACCCAGACAACGCCGACCTGAAACGCAAAGCACGGGTTGCTGTCGCCAGCAAGATGGCACGTGTAGCACATGCGTTAGTGAAGCAAAATATCGATTACCGAGGTTTTTACGAGTACGGTCATGGGACGTAACTCAGTCGGGCCGTCAGGGCGCCATGCGACCCTGTAGATAATGCTCTACGCCCATGACCTTCTAAAAATGCTGTGTTAAGTCCTGTCGGGCCACACAAGATGGACCCGTGTACATTATGGTGAGCATATCCTTTAGCGAGGTTGCGTGGGCTATGGAGACAGCACATTCTGTCGAGGCATCGCCGTTGGGCATGCCATAGGAAATTCTTATGCAAATTGCTTGACTCCGCCGGTAGTCCGTTGTC
>JBATJF010000104.1:0-5682 GCA_049668345.1 Gammaproteobacteria bacterium | reverse complement strand
CGCCGGTGCAGGTCGGCAGCCCCGGCACCGAGTTCGCCCATATCGCCCAGCACCAGCCAGGTGTCGCCGTCGGCCTGCACCAGCACGTCCATAGCGACCTGCAGCGAACCGGGATTCGCATTGTAGGTGTCGTCGATCAGCGTGATATCACCCGGCAGATGATGCACATTGAAGCGACCGGCAACCGGCGCCAGCCCTTCCAGCCCCTGCCGGATGTCGTCCAGCCCGGCGCCTGCCTGCTGTGCCACGGCCGCCGCTGCCAGCGCATTCATCACATTGTGGCGTCCCGGCAGCGGCAGGTGCAGTGCGATGCTGCCCTGCGGCGTGACCAGCTCGATAGCGCTGCCGGCGGCATCGCCATCCCAGCGTGCGGTGACATCGCATTCGGCACGCAGACCGAACCCGACAATGCGGCAGTGCGCCGCCAGTTCCCGCCAAAGCGGTGCAAAGTCGTCATCGGCGTTGATCACCGCGACACTGCCAGCAGCCAGTCCGGCGAACAGTTCGCCCTTGGCGCGCGCCACCCCGGGCAGGTCGCCGAATCCCTCGAGATGTGCCGGCCCGGCATTCGTCACCACGCCGATAGTGGGGCGCGCGATGCCGGTCAGGTAGCCGATCTCGCCGGAATGGTTGGCGCCCATTTCGATGACCGCGTAATCATCCGCTGCATCGAGCCGAGCGAGAGTCAGCGGCAGGCCGATGTCGTTGTTCAGGTTGCCCTGGGTCGACAGCGCACGCCCGCTGCGCGCCAGGATCGCGGCCGTCATGGCGCGTACCGTGGTCTTGCCGTTGCTGCCGGTGATGGCGATGACCGGGATGTCGAAGCGGCTGCGCCAGTACGCCGAAAGCTGGCCGAGCGCGAGGCGGGTGTCGCTGACGCTGATCTGCGGCAGCAGTGACGCACAGGGCTTGCTGACCGCCGCCGCAGCCGCACCCTGCGCGCGCGCGGCCTCGACGTAGGCATGGCCATCGAAGTTCGGGCCCTGCAGGGCGAAGAACAGCGCCCCCGGCATGGGCCGGCGGCTGTCGGTACTGACGCCGCGAAACGCCACGTCGGCGCCCGTCAGCGCAGCTGACAGTACCTGTGCGGCTTCCGAGAGATGCATCGCCATCATTGCGCCCATTCCCGCGCCACGGCCTGCACGCGCTCGCGGTCACTGAACGGCAGCATCCGGTGGCCCACCTGTTGCACGGTTTCGTGGCCCTTGCCGGCGATCAGCACGATGTCGTCCGGACCGGCCGCACGCATCGCCCAGGCGATGGCCTGTGCGCGATCGTGCTCAATGTGCACCTTGCGTGGCTGCTTGATACCGGCACAGATATCGCTGGCGATCTGCAGGGGGTCCTCGGTGCGCGGGTTGTCATCGGTCAGTACGAGATGATCGGCGTGGCACTCCGCGGCGGCACCCATCTCCGGCCGTTTGCCGCGGTCGCGGTCGCCGCCGGCACCGAATACGCACCACAGTTTGCCGCTGCAATGCGCACGCAGGGACTTGAGTACGGCCTTCAGCGCGGCCGGGGTGTGCGCGTAGTCGACCACCACCAGCGGATGACCACTGCCGGCAGTGAACGACTCCATGCGCCCGGGCACGGTACGCGTCTGCGCCAGGCGCCGCAGCGCCTCGTCGAACGGCAGGCCCGACACGCACAGGCTGGCCAGCGCGGCCAGCAGGTTGCTGGCATTGAAACGCCCCAGCAGCTTGCAGCGCAGCGTACCACTGCCCCACGGGGTGACCACGTCCAGTTGCATGCCGTGCATGTCGGTTTGCAGGTTGCGGCCGATCACCCATTGCGCCGGAAAGCGCGTGCGGAACGGTTCATTCTCCAGACGGTAGGCCACCGGCGCGACGCCTGGCGGGATGTCGTCGAGCAGGGCGCTGCCGAAACCGTCGTCGGCATTGATCACGGCATAGCGCAGGCCGTCCGAGTGGAACAGTTTGCGCTTGGCCTCGGCATAGGCCTCGACATTGCCGTGGTAGTCAAGATGGTCACGCGACAGGTTGGTCAGCACGGCCAGATCAAAATACACGCCACGGACCCGTCCCTGGTCCATGGCGTGTGAGGAAACCTCGGAAACCACACAGCGTGCGCCGCGTTGCTGCATGGCAAGGAGTAACTGCTGCATGGTGAGCGCATCCGGCGTGGTGTGTGTCCCCGTTGCCAGCTCGCCGTACAGCCCGTAGCCCAGCGTACCGACCAGGCCACAGCGGCGGTCTGCACTGTTCAGTGCCTGTGCGATGAAATGACTGCAGGAGGTCTTGCCGTCGGTACCGGTCACGCCGATCATGAACATGCCTCGCGACGGGTGGCCGTAGAAGCGGTCGGCGATCAGGCCGATCACCTGGCCGAGCTTCGGTATTGCCACCACCGGCGCCGGCAGCAGCGCCGCCATCTCGGCCAGCCCGGCATTGCCTTCTACCGGCTCCCATGCCACCGCAACGGCACCCAGCGCGACGGCCTGGCGCGCGTGCTGCAGGCCGTGCGTCTGTGTACCCGCGACGGCGAGGAACAGGTCGCCGGACTGCACCTTGCGACTGTCGAGCGCCAGCCCGGTGACCCGGATGTCGCGGCGTACCGCCGGTCCGCAGAAGTCCTGCAGCAGCCCGGCGAGCGTGTGCTCCAGCTGGATTTTTTCCGCCACCATCATGCAGGCTCCTCCGCGTCCTTGCGGCGGGTCTGCAGCAACGGCACATCGTCCGGCGGCACGGCCAGCAGGCGCAGCGCGCCGGCCATCACGCGCGAGAATGCCGGTGCTGCCACCTGGCCACCGTAGTACTTGCCGGCGCCCGGCTCGTCGACCATCACCACCATCACCAGGCGCGGGTCACTGGCGGGCGCCATGCCGGCGAAGACCGACAGATACTTGCTGTCCGAGTAACCGCCGGGCTCCGACTTGCGCACCGTGCCGGTCTTGCCGGCGACGCGATAGCCCGGTACGCGCGCCTCCGGTGCGGTGCCCTCGGGACCGACGGCCTGTTCCAGCATGGCGCGCACCTCGCGCGCAATCGCGGCCGGCATGACGCGACGCTCTTCCGCGACACGCACGTCGTGCAGGAAGGTGATGGAGCGCCGGATGCCGTCACTGGCCAGCACGGCATAGGCCTGGGCCAGCTGCAGCGGGGTCACGGACACGCCGTACCCGAACGACAGCGTGGCGGTCTCGATGGCGTTCCAGCCCGAGAAATGCGGCAGCAGCCCGGAGGCCTCGCCTGGAAAACCGCTGAAGGTCTGCACGCCGAAACCGATGTCCGACAACTCCGTCCAGATATCCTCGGCCGCCAGTGACAGCGCGATCTTGGCGATACCCACGTTGCTGGACTTGCGGATGACGCCGGTCACATCGAGATCACCGTAATCGTGCACATCACGTACCGTGTTCACGCCCACGCGCATCCAGCCCGGCGAGGTGCTGACCGGTGTGTGCGGCGTGTAGCGCTCGCTGGCAAGCGCGGTCGCGACCAAAAACGGCTTCATGGTGGAACCCGGCTCGAACACGTCCGTTACCGCGCGGTTACGCATGTCGCTGCTGCGCAGGTTCTGGCGGTTGTTCGGATTGAAGGACGGCTGGTTGACCATCGCCAGCACCTCGCCGCTCTTCACATCCAGCACCACTGCGGAAGCCGCCTGTGCCTTGTGTTCCTGCATCACCGTCAGCAGTTCACGATAGGCAAGATACTGGATACGGCGGTCGATGCTGAGTTGCAGGTCCTTGCCCGGGTTCGGCAGGCTGATGCTCTCGACGTCCTCGACGATGTGACTCTTGCCATCCTTGATGACGCGTTTGGCACCGGGCTCGCCCGCCAGCCAGTCTTCGTAGGCCAGCTCCAGCCCTTCCTGGCCGACGTCGTCGACGTTGGTGAACCCGACCACGTGTGCAGCGACCTCGCCGTCCGGATAATAGCGGCGGTATTCGCGCTGCAGGTAAACACCGGGTATGTCCAGCGCCTCGACCTGTGCCGCCGTGGCCGGATCGATGTGCCGGCGCAGGTAGATGAATTCGCGGTCGGCGCGGCTGGCCAGCAGGCTCTGCACGCTGGATTTGCTCAGTGCCAGCAGGCGGGTCAGCTCGGGAATGCGGTGCTGCTCGTTGCCCAGTTCCTGAGGATTCACCCACACCGACTCCACCGGCGTGCTGATCGCCAGCGGTTCGCCGTTGCGGTCCTGGATGATGCCGCGATGCGCCGGCAGGGACACCACGCGCAGGTGCCGCGCCTGGCCCTGGTTCAGCAGGAATTCCTTGTCCAGCACCTGCAGGCAGACGGCACGCCAGACCAGCACGGCGGCGGCCAGCCCCATGCACAGCAACAGGAAGACACGCCGCCCGGGATAGACAGTATTCGCGCGTTTACGGTTCATGGTTTCACGATCACCATCGCGTCTGCGTCGAGACCGGCCATGCCAAGCCGCTCGCGCGCGATCTTCTCGACCTTGCCCTGGGTGGTCAGCGTGCCCTGCTCGAGCTGCAGCTGGCCCCACTCGATATCCATGGAGTCACGTTCCTTGCCCAGCGCCTGCAACTCGACGAACAACTTGCGCCCCTGGTGCTTGGAATACACCACGGCGATCGCCGACACGATCACCAGCAGCAACAGGATCAGCATGCCGCCCTGCCGCTGGCTCATTGCACGCGCTCCGCGACTCTCAGCACCGCACTGCGGGCACGCGGGTTGCGGCGTAACTCATCCTCACCTGCGCGTATCGCCCTGCCAACCGGCTTCATGCGCGGCACATGGTCCATTCCGGCCAGCGGAAACTCGCGTGGCGGCGGTTCGCCGCGATACTCGTCGCGAATAAAGCGCTTGACGATGCGGTCCTCCAGCGAGTGAAAACCGATCACGACCAGGCGTCCGCCCGGAGTCAGCACCTCCGGCACCTGCTCCAGCACAGTGCGCAAATCATCGAGCTCGTGATTGATGAAAATGCGGATCGCCAGAAAGCTGCGCGTGGCGGGATGCTTGTGCTGTTCACGTGCGGGGACCGTCGCGGCAATCAGCTCGGCGAGCTGGCGCGTGGTCTGCAATGGCACGGTCTTGCGGGTATTGACGATGGAGCGTGCGATACGTCCGGCGAAACGTTCCTCGCCCAGCGTGCGCAGCACGTCACTGATCTCGCGCTCGCCCGCCCCTGCCAGCCATTGCGCCGCACTGATGCCCGCGTCCGGATCCATGCGCATGTCAAGCGGACCGTCATCCGAAAAGCTGAAACCGCGCGCAGCATCGTCCAGCTGCGGCGAGGAAACACCGAGATCCAGCAACAGGCCATTGACCCGCCCCGACAGTTGTCGCTGTGCTACCAGCTCGCTCAGCATCGTGAATGCACCCTGCACTATTTCAAAACGAGGATCATTTCCAAACTGTGTCCCTGCCGACAACACCGCCTCGGGATCCTTGTCCATGGCGAGCAATCGTCCCGCTGCTCCGAGCCTTTCGAGTATGGCGGCTGCGTGCCCGCCGCGACCAAATGTTCCATCCACGTACACGCCGTCCGCCCGTATCGCCAGCCCGTCCAGCACTTCCTCGAGCAGTACCGGCTGATGTGTGTACGCACGTCCCACCGACGATCAGATCGTCAGCTCACGCAGTGCATCCGGCACGTCGGCGCTGTCACCGCTGCCGGTCATATAGTCGCCGCACTTCTTCTCCCAGAGCTCTTCATTCCAGATCTCGAACTTGTTACCCATGC
>JBATJF010000103.1:0-7259 GCA_049668345.1 Gammaproteobacteria bacterium | reverse complement strand
TGAGGCAAGCCCCTCTGCACCGGCACAACAGCGCAGGGTGGCGGGCAAGGCAACGACTGGCACGAAAAGACCGACAGGCTTTTGGCGTGGATAGTCCGGCGTGGGTCCGGTAACCCGGAGGCATGTTGCCAGGGCATCGTACGGGGCGCATCAGGACCTGCCGGGCACTCGCCGGGAGGTTACACGCGACACCACACGGCGGCGGAGCCGGAGGACCTGACCGAGGCCGCCAGCCGGGAGGATCCGTAAACTCCCGTAATAATCCCGTACCGGCCATGCGTGCGGGACGAACCCACCCGGTTGTCGCTGCTATGGTCTGCTATCAACGGACAAAAAAGGGTCTCCGGGTGGGCCTGAACCACCGACCCCGGCAGCATGTGCGGCAGTGCATGGCTGTTTCCTGTTGTTTTACACGGTATTAAACGGGACATCCGTGGCCCCGGCGGTACAGCAGTGCATCACCGGGTCACGGGGAAATCCCTTACCGACGGGTTGAGGATGCCCGAACAGGCCGGTCCCGGGAGCCAACTGGACGCGGCTCAAGAAACTCGCCCCCGGGACGCACCTGACTGTGCCCGGCCCGCTCACGGCGGCGATCCGCAAAAAGGTCATCCGGAAGCGCGTGCTCCCGCGGTCCTGAATCACCTGGAACCGTCCATGCGGAAAAGGGCACCCCGTGAAAGCGGCTTGCCCGGTGACACCGTAATCTTCCTCGGCCGCGACCAGGCACTGACCATGCACAGCACCCCGCGGAAAGATCGCCCCCCCCGGGTGGGGAACGAAATGACGGGCTGCTGGAAAAGTCTCGCCGGGATTCCATCAGTACTGACAGGGATTCGCAGGCACGCGGGCAAGGTCAGGAGTCATGGCGGCATTTCGAACTGCGCCGTCCCCTCTCACCATGAAGTATTCATTCAAATCGCACTGCGCAGGGCATCCGGCCTTTTTTGGCCGCAGCGGATTTCATGCATGGCTACGATTCGAGCACATCGTCGATGCCGCCCGAAAAACAACGCCTGTCTGTTAAACTGGCATTGCCGGCCATACTGCAGCCGGCAATGCCATGGAGACGAAAAGAAAGATGACCAGATTCCTCATGTTGGTGTTACCAGTTCTGTTCACATTGAGCGTACAGGCCGCCGGGTTACCGCCTGCATTCAAGGCGCATTACCTGGTCAAGAAGGGGCCGATTGAACTCGGTCGCGCAACCCATGAGCTGAAGTACGTTCCCGGCGGTGAACTGGTATACGAATCCGGCTCCGACACGACCGGTCTGGCTGACCTGCTGTTCTCCGATCATATCCGGGAAACCACGCGACTGAAGCAGGATGGCGCAAACCTGCTGCCGCTGGAATATCGCTACAATCGCAGCGGCAAGCGCAAGCGCACGATGTCACAGGAGTTCGACTGGACACTGGGCAAGGTCATCAGTCGTGTCGATGACACGGTCACCGAGTATCCCCTGCCCCCGCATACGCTCGATCCCAGCGGTTACCAGGTCAGCCTGATGCTTGACCTTGCGAAGGGAGAGCGGAAATTCACTTACCCGATCTCGGGAAAGAATGATATCCGCAGCTACGATATCGAGCATATCGGTGATGAACACATCGATACCGTACTGGGAAAACTGAATACCGTCGTCATCCAGCGTAACGACAAGCGCATCACGACCATGTGGTGCGCCTATGATCTGCATTTTCTGCCTGTAAAGATCCAGCATGAAGAAAAAGGCGGCGTCTTCACTGCTTACCTGGAGTCGGTCGAAGGACTGGCCATGCCATGACAATGGCTTGGCTCGTTCATTGCAACGGCCGCAGGTCCTGCACTGACGAAGCACCACATTCTGTATGCTGCGGCAGGATCAGTGTGTGGTAATGACGGGAGAAAAGCCGGGATACTCCATTGTCCGTTATTTATCGCTTGTCCATTTCTGACCTGCGAAGTCATACACGCAGACCGGAAACTAGCTGACACAGAACCGGGCCACGGATTTATTGCCAGCGCACTTTCATGCACCTGAAACGTGATGATCCGCGGGGATGACCGGCAATACGCTTTGCCGGGGTGCACCGGGGAATGGACAATGACCATGGCTGCCCCCGCCCTTGAACAGAAGCGTGGGATGCCTCTGTAGTAGATGATCTACATCGCAGCGCCTTCCACTCCGGATTCGGGCCTGATCATGCAGGTGCAAGTCAAAAATCAATTCTTGATGTCACGCTTATATCAAGCGGGATATATATTCCGGTTATTAACTGGAATATTATATACCTGTTTTTAACATTATCCGGTTGTACCGCAAGGAGTCCAGCATCATTCCCGATTGACTGCGGGAGGCAGGATCATGCTTCGTATCCATGTATCAATGAAATTTACCAACCAGCCGGTCAAGCGTACACCGGTGATTCTCTATCTCGATACCAACCCTGAACACCCGATCCAGGGCGCTACCGACCGTAGCGGCACGGCGGAATTCGACATGCCACCCGCGAGCGGCAAGGTCATGGTTAACGGCGCTGCACGCTACCATGGCCGCCTGGAGGGTGATGTGGAGATCAGCCTCTGGTCACCGACCGACGCGGGCAGTGTTGCCGAATCCGGGACACCCGGCGGCGATGCAGGCGGCAGCATCGCCTACCCCGGCATGCAGACCCGCACGCTCACTGTCGCCGGACGCGAGGTACAGACCGACAGCGAGGGTTACCTGGTCAATCTCGGTGACTGGTCGGAAGCCTTCGTGCGCGCCGAGGCGGAATACGAAGGCCTTGCGCTTACGGATGAAGTCTGGGAGGTGATCCGTTTCCTGCGGGACTTCTATGAAAAACACGGCGTGCAGGCCAATGTGCGCGAGATCATCAAGCATTTCCGCAAGGTGTGGGGGCCGGAACTGGGCAGCAATCACCATCTGCACGCCATCTTCCCGCGAGGTGGTCCGCAGAAACAGGGCAACCGCCTGGCGGGACTGCTGCGCACCAAGGGTGAACACTAGGAGCCTGTCGTATCGGACATGGCACCGATCTACACGGCAACTGCTCCATGCGTTATAACGGGTGTCTTGCAGGTCCGGGGCTATGCGATGTGCAATAACCGCACCATGGCGGCACGGTTTACCAGCAGATCAGCCAGCGTGTAGGTATCGAGCACGGCATAAAATGCCTGTAATGCCTTATGAAAGGCACCGCGCAGCTTGCATGCGCTTTCGATACGGCATTCCGAAGCATCGGCTGAAAAGCATTCCACCAGTACGCTGCCCGCCTCGGACTTGCGGACAATCTCACCGATGCGGATACGGTCCGGAGCGATTTTGAGTTGCACCCCGCCCCCTTTGCCACGTGTCGTTACGACATAACCCTGTACCGACAGGAACAGTATGATTTTCATCAGGTGATTCTTGGAAATGCCATAGGCATCTGCAATTTCCCCCACGGACGCGCGCTGGTCGCGGCGCGCGCCAAGATAGATCAATACGCGTAGAGAATAATCTGTAAATGTCGTCAGTCGCATGGAGTAGCACCTGTATAGCCATACCTGCAGGGCCGGCCCGGGTCACACTGCCTTGAATCGCCGGAATTTTGCCATCGGTTGACATAAATACCAACCGGCTTTCAACCGGGAGATACTAATTGTAGTATATTGTATACCTTTTAAAGGTCCCGCGCCTGAAATCCTGCGATTACGGGCAGACGGGTGCAGCCTGTTGTCCTGCATCCGACTGTGGAGAGAGCAACACAAGCCGAACCCGCATTGAACCGCCAAGATGACACCAGTAATGAATATTGATGATCCGGAATCCAGACCCGTTCCCCGGTTCGCGCTTTTCGAACTCGGCTTCAGGGCATTTTTCCTGCTTGCGGGTATTGCCGCATTGCTGCTGGTGACACTCTGGGTTTATGTCTATGCAGGGGGCCACCCGGAATTCGGCTATTACAGTGCCCTGACATGGCACAGCCATGAAATGATTTTCGGCTATGCCGTAGCGGTGATAGCAGGATTCCTGCTGACCGCGGTGCGTAACTGGACCAACATCCAGACACCCCGCGGAGTCGCGCTGGCAAGCCTGGTTGCGCTATGGCTGGCAGGCCGGGTGGTACCGTTCTTTTCCGGGGCGATGCCGCACTGGAGTATCGCTGTTGTGGACACGGCATTTCTCCCTGTGCTTGCTGTCACCCTGTCGGTTCCGCTGCTGCGCAGCCGGCAGAAACACAATCTGGTATTTCTGTTCGTCCTCGCCGCCATGACAGTGGCCAACATCATGGTGCATTCGCAGATCCTCGGGATAACCCAGGCAACGGCAAGACACGGCATCGATTTCGCCGTTTACCTGATCGTGCTCCTGATCGCGATTCTCGGCGGACGGGTCATACCGTTCTTCACAGAAAGGGGTATTTCCGGCGCCGTAACCAGGCGCTGGACAGTCGTCGAATACGTTTCATTGGGCAGTCTGGTTGTATTGATGGCGCTGTATCTGGCGGACGCAGCGCCGCTGGCAGTTATCGCCTTTGCACTGCTCACCGCGCTCGGGCACGGGATACGGCTGTTTGGCTGGTACCAGCCAACGGTCTGGTCAGTCCCGTTACTCTGGGTGTTGCACCTGGGCTACACCTGGCTGGTGGCGGGTTTCATCCTGACGGCGCTGTCTGAGGCCGGACTGGTCAATCCCATGCTGGCAATCCATGCATTCACCGCCGGTGGCATTGGCACAATAACACTCGGCATGATGGCGCGAGTAGCACTCGGCCACACGGGGCGCGCATTACGTACTGGACCGGCCATGGCCTGGTCCTTCGTGCTTGCCAACCTCGCGGCTCTTTCCCGGGTATTTTTACCGTTACTATCCCCTGGCAGATATAGCGAATGGATTGTACTGGCGGGTGTCCTGTGGAGTGCGGCGTTCGCGATATTCGTGATTTCCTATGCCCGTATCCTGATTCAGCCTCGCGTAGACGGGCGGCCGGGTTGATGTTCCATCGGTTCGGCATGCTTGAACAGAAACCCCGTGCCTGAATTTCCATACCGATAGCTTCAGGCGAATATTTTCAGGATTTTCCTGGCGGGATAGTGTCATTGTTCAAGCCGGGTGCGCGATGCCGCAGCCGGTACCTGGAGGATTTCCTGGATTCACCCTCTCCGTATATCTACCGCGCCACCTTGCAGCCAGGCCAGGGCCTGATCGGCAACAATGTCCTGCATGACCGATCCGGGTGCAATGACGATGAAGAGCACACCCGGCAGCTTTACCGGCTGCGCTATTACCAGCGCATGGCTGCCACCTGACCAGTCACTGTCAGATATCCCATCGCCGCTTTGTCTTCGAAGTATCGAACCCGGCCAGTTTGCGTAACAGCTCATCACGGTTGTCATCCAGGATATGACTGGCCATGGGCAGGAAGATATCCTCCTCTTTTTCATGGTGCTTGATCATCTGGTAGTCGAGCCGTGCCAGGCACTCGAGTACGTGGTCCGAATCCCGGGACCTGATGACCCGCGCCGTGTCCTGGATCAGGCGGATGATACTGGTATGCTCGTCCCGCAGCGCCATGGTCGGACCCTGCGGCGCCTGGGGCGCTGATTCATAGGCGGGATACAGCACCTCTTCCTCCATGGCCATATGCCGCTTCAGGTGCGTAACGAGTTCATGGATGATCCGGTCCACCATTCCCCAGTCTTCTGTTTCCACGGCATCCCGGCATTCGGACAGCAGGTTTTCATACAGGGAGTGTTCATGTACCAGCCAGTTGTCCGTGCGGTTCATGGGCGGATAATCCTGGTTGCAGCCGTCCTAACCGAGCGTACGTTCATAGAGTGGCAAGGCCTGCCGTGCGAGCCGGCTTACCTGCCTGGGCAACCAGAGTGATTCCACATCCAGGCCATCCAGGAAATTCTTGACCTCCAGCCCCAGTTCCGTGTCACCTTCCATGCGCAGCCGGCGCTGAAAAAACAGGGTATCGGCGTCCTCGCGCCGCGCGGCAAGCAGGAGGAACGCGTGCAGGGTGCCGGTAATGGACAGGTCGACCATGGCCTTCACCCGGCTGGCCGCCAGCGCGCCCTGTTGCAGGGTGATACAAAAGCCCAGTTGCATGTCGCTGACATGAATGCGTACGCTGCGATCCTGGAGGAAGTCCAGTTCGCCATCGCGCAAGACACTGGCAAGGATCCGGTTAAGGACGGTCACGACCGCCGTGCCGTGTACCCCGGGCGGGATAATGGCAAGTGGCACTGACAGCAGACGGGGAAACAGCGGGGAGTTGCCCTGTGGAACGATCATATGCAGCCTCCAGCATGCAGCTCCAGTATTGGCCGGCAACTCAGCGGGTATTGGCATTTTGTGCCACATTCACACGCGGCAGCCTTGATATTGATCAAGGCCATGACCTTTCCCTCCCCTGCAGCCAGGCACAGGGTCGTACCATGGCACCGGGTAGCCACATCATCCAGTATGCTGCGGCAGGATCGGTGTGTGGCAATAAAGGGAGACAAGCCGGTATCAATCGGTTACTGCTATTGATTTGATGTCCGGCTCTGACCAGCGCGTTCATACACACAGACCAGACCCGAACTGACACAGGCCCGGGCCACAGAGTTATTGCCAGCGCACCATCATGCAACGTAGATGAATTGCTGCCGTGAAATCGTGCGCATGCGGTAAAGACAGGTTTAGGAGAGACAGTCCAGCATACTGAGTGGGGTACAGGCTGACTTGATCCTGCAGGGCGGGTTGCCCGATCTCCCGGTCACTTCGGTAGCAGAGCGTTATATATTTCAAAAATCCCCGGTTGACAGGATGTATGCACAGGTTCCCTTGTCCCCGTGCGTGTAGACCTTGTCTGCAACCTCGTGGATCTTGTTCCGTGCGGCATCGAATGCCTGCAGAAACCCCGATTCGACGCCACTCATATCCGGACAGAGCTGCTTGAGAGCGTCCGCTTCAATGTAGAAGGTAATTTCGATCGTGCTGTCGTATCCCCAAAAGCAGACGCGGCTTCTGTCGGCATCAAAGCTGCGGCACGGGTTGTGAAAACTCAGACTCATCGCCGGACGCCGTAAGCCTGGACCGGATCGCCGGTGCCACCCGGCGTCATCCCCTTCAGGAATTTGAACAGGTCACTGTCTGTGGACAGTATCAGGGTCGTATTGTCGGCAATGATCGACTTGTAGGACTGCATGGTGCGCGTGAATTCATAGAACGCCACCGCTTCGGGACTCTGGTTATAGGCCCGCGCATAGATTTCCGTGGCCTTCGCGTCCGCCAGGCCACGGAT
>JBATJF010000102.1:0-8627 GCA_049668345.1 Gammaproteobacteria bacterium | reverse complement strand
TGCCGGAGCTGCCCAAGACCGAGGACATGCCGGTCAGGCCGCTGTCACCCTACGCGGTCGACAAGCTGGCCTCCGAGCACGCCTGCCAGGTCTATACACAGCTCTACGGACTGGAAACGGTCGCACTGCGCTACTTCAACGTATTCGGTCCGCGCCAGGACCCGTCCTCGCCCTATTCCGGCGTCATCTCCATTTTCGCGGACCTGATCAGCCAGGGCAGGCAGCCGGCCATCTACGGCGACGGCGAGCAGACACGCGACTTCGTCTACGTCGCCGACGTGGTAGAGGCCAATATTCGCGCGGCGCGCGCGCCAGCCGCGGCCGGCCAGGCCATCAACGTGGCCACCGGCTCGACCATTACCATCAACGAGCTGCTGCGCACCGTGTGCCGCATCCAGGGCCAGTCCTTCGACCCGGTCTATCAACCGGCCCGGGAGGGCGATATCCGCCATTCCCGCGCCGATATCAGCCGGGCCGGGACACTGCTGGACTGGGCGCCCCGCGTGGATTTCGAAACCGGCCTGCGCCGGCTGTTCGAAAGCGAATAGCCTCCCGTTACTGCGTAGCGAGCCGCGTATCAGCGGCCTGTTTGCGGCTATAATCGGCGCCATGCAGAACCCTTCCAGACCACACCGCGACACCCTGTTTGTCGAAGACGCCCGGATTCTCGCGCACGACAGCTATCCGGGTGAACAATACGTCCTGAGAGTCGCGGCGCCGGAATGCGCCGGCCGCGCGCAGCCGGGCAGCTTTGCGCATATCCAGTGCGACCCCGCCCTGCCCATGCGCCGGCCGCTCTCCATCATGCGCGTCGATGCGGCCGCGGGCTGGGTCGAATTCCTGTACAAGGCGGTCGGCACCGGCACGCGCGCCCTGGCCAGCCGTGCGACCGGCCAGACGCTCAGCATGATCGGCCCCATCGGCGTACCGTTCACACCCGACCGTACACGCCCGCGCACCCTGTTGCTGGGCGGCGGCGTCGGCATCCCGCCGATGGTGTTCCTCGCCGACCGGCTGCGCAAGGAGCCGCACTGGCAGCCACTGGTACTGATGGGATCCGAGGTACCGTTTCCGTTCAGCGCCCGACCGTCGCGCTTCATGGTGCCGGGGATGCCGGAGGGTGCGATTGCCGCCATGCCGCTGCTCGAGGACTGGGGTGTTCCCAGCCGCCTCGCCAGCCTGCAGGGCTACCCGGGCTGTCACGAGGGTTACATCACCGATCTGGCACGTCACTGGCTGGATGCACTGGATCCGACGGCGCGCGCCGGCATCGGTATCTTTGCCTGCGGCCCGCACCCGATGCTGGCGGCAACGGCACGGCTGGCGCGCGAATACGACCTGCCCTGCCAGGTCTCGCTGGAAGAGTACATGGCCTGCGCCGTCGGTGGTTGCGCCGGCTGCGCCGTGGAAATCAACACCCCTCAGGGTCCCGCCATGAAACGCGTGTGCGTGGACGGCCCGGTATTCGATGCCCGGTCTGTGAACTGGGATTAATCGCGACCGGGGCCGGAAACATATCTCGTGCCAGGGCATCAGGAAAACCACAAGATCGATGCCACAGAGGGCATAGAGCACACAGAGAATAATCGATTAATGCAAGCAGAATTATCTTGCGAACTGAAGCGGTAACGAATACTCCAACATGCACATTTCAATCATGTGCGGGAATGAAAATAAATAGTTGTAGGGCCGAATTCATTCGGCCATCAGCCTGTTGCGATTGATGACATGGAGGTCACCCTGTCCTGTGACGCATTGCGCAGGGGGCGTCATTCCCTGCACCATCAAGTCTGGTGCATCACCACGGTCAACCCGGTCGTCATCCTTTGTTTGCGGATATCACCGCAGCACGCCTGCCCGGATGAAAGACCGCTGGTCGAATGAATTCGACCCTACAGGGCACGATGAAACACCGCTGGTCGAATGAATTCGACCCTACCGTAGGGCCGAATTCATTCGGCCAGCAACCTTGGCATCAGAACCCATGCGTCTCGTCTGAATTGATGTGCTACCCACTCAATCAGGGGAAGATCCAGTAATTATATTCTCTGCGAACTCCGCGGACTTTGCGTCTCTGCGCGAGATCTTTCTGAAAAAAAACGGGCGCCAGGCGCCCGTTTTTTCGGCTCGTACAGCGGGATCTGCGCTAGTCCTCCTGCAGGAACACGTTGTCCATGGCCGAAGCGAATGTCTCTACATCGCCCTCTTCCAGCTTGACCATCAGACGCACCTCGTTGGCCGAGTCGGCGTAGTGCAAGGCGTCGTCGTAACTGATCTCGCCTGCCTTGTAGAGGGTGAACAGTGCCTGGTCGTAGGTCACCATGCCCTGCTGACTTGACTGCTTCATCAGTTCCTTCAGCTTGTGTATCTCGCCCTTGCGAATCACGTCATGCACCAGCGGTGTACCGAGCAGAATTTCCACGCACACGACCCGGCCGTTGCCGTCCTTGCGGGGAATCAGCTGCTGTGCCAGGAACGCCTTCATGTTCATGGACAGGTCCATGAACAGCTGCGGGCGGCGATCTTCCGGGAAGAAGTTGATAATACGGTCCATTGCCTGGTTGGCGTTGTTGGCATGCAGGGTAGCGAGACAGAGGTGGCCCGTCTCGGCAAACGCGATGGCGTGATTCATGGTTTCACGATCCCGGATCTCGCCGATCAGGATCACGTCCGGCGCCTGGCGCAGGGTATTCTTCAGCGCCGTTTCATACGACTCGGTATCGATACCGACCTCGCGCTGGGTGACGATGCAACCCTGGTGCTTGTGCACGAACTCGATCGGGTCCTCGATGGTAATGATGTGCCCGGTACCGTTCTTGTTGCGGTAATCCAGCATGGAGGCCAGCGAGGTCGACTTGCCGGTACCGGTGGCGCCGATGAAGATGATCAGGCCACGCTTGGTCATGGCGAGGTTCTTCAGGATCGGCGGCAGGCGCAGCTCCTCGATGGACGGGATATAGGTCTCGATGCGGCGCAGTACGGCCCCCGCATTGTTGCGCTGGATAAAGGCGCTGGCACGGAACCGGCCCACGTCCTTTTCCGAAATCGCGAAGTTGCACTCGTGCGTGGCCTCGAACTCGTCACGCTGCGCCGGCGTCATCATGTTGGTGATCATATGCATGGCGGTTTCGGGCGTCAGCGCATTGCTGCCGATTGGCACCGTCTTGCCGCTCAGCTTGATGGTAGGCGGCAGTCCGGCTGTCAGGAACAGGTCCGAGGCCTTTTTCTCATTCATCAACTTCAACAGCGGCAGTAAATCCATAGCGACTCTCCGACCCGGTTCTAGCGGAAATTGTCCTTGATGGCCGCCTTGGCGCGCGCATCCTGTTTGGTAATCAGGCCCTTGGCAAGAATGTCATTCAGATACTGATCGAGCGTCGTCATACCGACTGCGTTGCCGGTCTGGATGGCCGAGTACATCTGGGCCACCTTGTCCTCGCGGATCAGGTTGCGGATGGCCGGCGTGCCAATCATGATTTCCCAGGCCGCGATACGCCCGCCGCCGATCTTCTTCAGCAGGGTCTGCGCGATAACCGCGCGCAGCGATTCCGACAGCATCGAGCGCACCATGGTCTTTTCAGCAGCCGGGAACACGTCGATCACACGGTCGATGGTCTTGGCAGCAGACGTGGTATGCAGGGTGCCGAACACGAGGTGACCGGTTTCGGCCGCGGTCAGCGCCAGGCGGATGGTTTCCAGGTCACGCATTTCGCCGACCAGGATGATGTCCGGGTCCTCACGCAGTGCCGAACGCAATGCCTCGTTGAACCCCTTGGTGTCACGATGCACCTCGCGCTGGTTCACCAGGCACTTCTTGCTTTCGTGCACAAACTCGATGGGGTCTTCGATGGTCAGGATGTGGTGGTAGGCCTTCTTGTTGATGTAATCGATCATCGCGGCCAGCGTGGTCGACTTACCGGAGCCGGTCGGACCGGTCACCAGCACCAGGCCGCGCGGCGTATCCGCGATTTCCTTGAAGATCTGCGGCGTACCCAGGTCTTCGAGGCCGAGAATCTCGGAGGGAATGGTACGGAACACTGCACCGGCACCGCGGTTCTGGTTGAACGCGTTGACACGAAAACGCGCCAGATTGGGAATCTCGAAGGAAAAGTCCGTCTCGAGAAACTCTTCGTAATCCTTTCGTTGCTTGTCGTTCATGATGTCGTAGACAAGCCCGTGCACCGTCTTGTGGTCCAGTACCGGCACGTTGATCTTGCGCATATCGCCGTCGACACGGATCATCGGCGGCATGCCGGCGGAGAGATGCAAGTCAGATGCACCGTTGTTGACACTGAAAGTAAGTAACTCGGCAATATCCATGCCCACTCCATTAATAGATCAATATCCGAAAAGCTTTATCGACGGTAGCAGGGGATACTTGAACATGCACACAGATGACATCCGGCCTGCTGCCACAAACACCCGTACGGACAAATCCGGCGGCGTATTTCAAAACGTGGAATATCATCGACAGCCATGCCCGTTGTCTAGAGTATGCCGCATTGCGATGAATTCTCAAGCCACCCGGAGATTACTGTTAACGATATGAATAATCTGCATAAATTTCCCCGACCACACGCAGCCGCCGGCGGCCCGCGAGCTGCCGCGCACGCCCTCGTTAAGCACTGGCAAAACTTGTCGTTGGCGGCTTGCATCCTGTATGGTCAAAAACCATGACTGACATGAATCTGACCTTTATCGGTGGCGGCAATATGGCCAGCAGCCTCATCGGCGGACTGATCGCCGACGGCTGGAATCCCGCCACCATCCAGACAAGCGATCGCGACGTGCAGCAGTTGCAACGGCTGGCCTCGCGCTTCGGGATCGCCACCACGCCGGACAACCAGGCGGCCGCAGCACGCGCCGATATCATCGTTCTGGCAGTCAAGCCACAGGTCATGAAGTCCGTCGCCCTGGACCTGGCCGAGACCGTGGCTCGACACAGGCCGCTGGTGATTTCCATCGCCGCCGGGGTGCGCGAAAGCTCGTTGCGCGAGTGGCTCGGTGCGGATGCGGCCATCGTGCGCACCATGCCGAACACGCCGGCCCTGGTACAGAGCGGCGCGACCGCACTGTTTGCCAACCCGGCCGTAACCGAAGACCAGCGCAGTACCGCCGAATCGATCATGCGTGCCGTGGGACTTGCACTGTGGGTCGAGGATGAAAACCAGCTGGATGCCGTTACCGCCCTGTCCGGCAGCGGTCCGGCCTACTTTTTCCTGCTCATGGAGGCACTGCAGGCTGGCGGTTGCAAGCTTGGCCTGCCGGTGGACACGGCGCGCCTGCTGGCACTGCAAACTGCCTTCGGTGCTGCTAAAATGGCGCTGGAAAGTCCGGAGGATGCGGCCGCACTGCGGCGACTCGTGACATCCCCGGGCGGCACAACCGAACGCGCCATCAGCGTCTTTCAGCAACACGGCTTCGAGGAACTTGTCGAACAGGCCATGCAGGCCGCGGCCGGTCGCTCGCGCGAACTGGCGGAAGAAATCGGAAACCAGGCATGAACAACTATCTGACCAATCCACTGGAATTCCTGATCACTACCCTGATCAGCCTGTACATCCTGGCCGTGATGCTGCGTTTCCTGCTGGGCGTGGTCCGCGCCGATTTCTACAACCCTCTCAGCCAGTTCCTGGTGCGCATCACCAATCCATTGCTGGTACCGCTGCGCAAGGTCATCCCCGTCATCGGCAAGTTCGACACGGCGGCCGTGGTGCTGATGCTGGTACTGCAGCTGGTATCGGTCTTCATCGTGATATCGCTGCGCGGGGCGAGCGTGCCGTTCCTCAGCATTCTGCTATACACCGTCGGCGAACTGTTCATGCTGCTGATCAACATCTTCCTGGTCTCCATCCTGGTGCAGGTAATCCTGAGCTGGATCAGCCCGAGCACCTACAGCCCGGTCAGTACACTGCTGTACAGCCTGACCAACCCGATTCTGAAACCGATCCAGCGCGTCATCCCGCCGCTCTCCGGCATCGACCTGTCACCGCTGTTCGCCATAATTGGCCTGCAGGTCCTGCGCATGCTGGTCATGCCGTTGCTGCCTTGAGCCCGCTTGGCGGCATCCTGGTACCAGTGGGAGGGTGAAGACCTGCTGCTGGCGGTGCACGTCCAGCCGAAAGCCAGCCGGGACCGGATTGACGGTACGCATGGCGAACGCCTGAAAATCCGCATTACCGCGCCGCCGGTCGATGGCCGGGCCAACGAGCACCTGTTGAGATTCCTGGCCGGCGAGTTTGGCGTGCCGCGCCGTCAGGCCATACTGCTGGCCGGCGACAGCGGACGCGTCAAGCGCATCCGTATCGAGCGGCCTGCGCGTCTGCCGGCCGGGATTATCGCACCGCGGGACTGATTGTTGCGCCGTTCTGAACCAATCATTAGACTCGACCACCTCTCTTCAAGGCGCTGCAGACACCCCCCATGCCCGAGGCAATACCGGCGGACAGTGTTGGCCTGGTCACCCCGCAGTCAATGACATTCCAGGACCCGCTGCCGGAGCGCGCGGCGACCTGCCGTTTCAGCCGCGATGACGACGCAGCCCGCCCCGGCCTGTCGCTCACGCCATGATCAGGCACATGCAATCCGCGCGCAGCTGGCTGCAGGCCGTGGCGGTCTATACGCGTCCGCGTGTGCTGGCCATGATCTTCCTCGGCTTTGCCGCGGGGCTGCCGTTCCTGCTGGTGTTCTCGACGCTGACCTACTGGCTGAGCGATACGGGGGTCGACAAAACCACCATCGGGTTCTTCACCTGGATCGGCATCACCTATTCGATCAAGGTGTTCTGGGCGCCGGTGATCGATCGCCTGCCGCTGGCACTGCTGTCGCGCACGCTCGGCCAGCGCCGGGCCTGGATGCTGGCAGCCCAGTGCACCATCGTTCTGGGCCTGGCCGGAATGGCGATAACTGATCCGGCGACCCACCTGACACAACTCGCGCTGCTCGCCCTGCTGGTCGCATTCGGCTCCGCCACCCAGGACATCAGTGTCGACGCCTGGCGCATCGAGGCCGTTGACAAGGCACTGCAGGGCGCCATGGCAGCATCCTATGTTCTGGGTTACCGGGTCGCCCTGCTGGTAGCAGGCGCCGGGGCGCTGTATCTGGCCGAATTCTATTCCTGGCCGATTGCCTACCTGTCCATGGCGGCACTGATGGGTGTCGGCATCGTCACCACCCTGCTCATCAGCGAACCGGAGCACGTCCTCGACGCACGCACCGTGGCGCTGGAGGAACGGCTGGAGAACATCATGGGCATCCGGGACAGGCAGTCACCCTGGCAGCGGCTGGCGGCCTGGTTCTCCGATGCCGTGGTCAGCCCGTTCGTGGAATTTTTCCAGCGCAACGGCGCCCTGGCGGTGCTGATCCTGCTGCTGGTCGGTGCCTACAAGCTGAGCGATATCACCATGGGTGCCATGGCGGGCCCGTTTTACCGCGACCTCGGCTTCAGCAAGACCGAGATCGCCAATATCACCAAAATCTTCGGTTTTTTCATGACCATAGCCGGCGCCTCGCTGGGCGGGATCTTCGTGGTGCGTTTCGGCATCCTGCGCCCGCTGCTGGCCGGCGCCATCCTGGTTGCCACCACCAACCTGCTGTTCGTGTGGCTGGCCAACAGTGAGCCGAACCTGGTGTCGCTGGCGGTCGTCATCAGCGCCGACAACCTGTCGGGTGGATTCGCCACCTCGGCCTTCATTGCCTGGCTGTCGAGCCTGGTCAACAAGTCCTATACCGCGACCCAGTATGCGCTGTTCAGCTCGCTGATGACCTTACCCGCCAAGTTCGTCGGCGGCTTCTCCGGCATCGTGGTCGACCACACCGGCTACGCGAGCTTTTTCCTCTACGCCGGCCTGCTGGGCGTGCCCGCCATCCTGCTGGTGCTGATCCTGATGTCACGGCAAGCGTCACCGGACAGCGGCTAATACAAAAGTATTAACCGACTGTTCTATATCAATAGTCCGGGTCTTCTTACAGACTGTTACGGGGTCATTTCCAGCAAAAACAGCAGGGTTTTCATGCATGAAGCTCGAAATTTCTACTACGCTTGAAGCCATGAGAAGAGCTATCCCGGAACGCAGAAACCTGGGGCAGCGGCGCTGGGGGTTGTCGACCGAGTTCCCCCTCAAGGATTGCAACGGCTCGCTGGTGATCACCGAGCGGCGCCGCCTTACCGACCGTCGCCTGGAAAACACCTCGCTCGCAGATCGCCTGCTGATGTTCTCGGGGCTGGTGCAGGTTGAGCCTGACAACAACCTGTCCTGACGGTCGGGGCTATATCCCGAAATAAACCTGTCTCGCGCCAAGACGCAAAGGTGTTGGCGCGACCCGCTGTTATAACTCGTAATCGTAATCCAGGATCAGCGGCGCGTGGTCGGAGAAGCGCTTGTCCTTGTAGATGCGCGCGCCCTGCACCGTCGCGCCAATGCCCGGTGTCGTGACCTGGTAGTCGATGCGCCATCCCACGTTCTTCGCCCAGGCCTGGCCGCGGTTCGACCACCAGGTATACTGCTCCGCGGCCTGGTTGACGGCGCGAAAGGTATCGACGAAACCGGCCGGGCCGAACAGCTCGTCCATCCAGGCGCGTTCTTCCGGCAGGAAACCGGAGTTTTTCCGGTTGCCGCGCCAGTTCT
>JBATJF010000101.1:0-4501 GCA_049668345.1 Gammaproteobacteria bacterium | reverse complement strand
GTTGGTCGAATGAATTCAACCCTACTGTAGGGCCGAATTCATTCGGCCAACCACCTTGCCATCAGGAATAATTGTGCTCTGACCCCTGTTTTCCCAGTGAAAACCTATTCCTTCGTTACCGTGGCATCTTCCACAAGCAGCGGATAGACATAGCCAAAACCAAAATCCTTATCCAGAGCGAGTTTTCCTTCGATGACGACCACGGCATCGATTGCTGACGTGCTGTCGGTGGTGACGGTCAGGTCATCCAGGGTGCTGCTGTCTCTGATGTGGAGCCAGTTCCTGCCCATGACGCCGGCAGTGAACTTGGTGACCTTTCCGCGCACGCGTACTGTTTTGCCGTCAAGCTGTTGTTTGTCGGTATAGACTTCGGCGATGGTGTTGCCACCCTCAACTTTACTGATGCCTTCGACTGGAGTGGCTGCGGACGCCGGTTTGATTTTGTCATGCGGGGAAGCCATGGCTGTGGTCGTGCCTGTAGTTCCTGTAGTTCCTGTAGACCCTGTAGAGCCTGTCGGTTCTGCTTTGTCGGTAATAAAACGGCTGACAAAATAGACGATGGGGAAATCACGATTCATCGAGGTGCTGTGAAAGTTTTCCATCGGCATCTCGGTTGTGAATGCAACCGTGTCACCGATTTTCAGCGGGGTGCTTGTCGCGGCGGCCCAGACTTTCTCTTTGCCGGTATCAACTTCGGCATAGGTGTAGCCGCCAGCCTCGATGATATCCGTTACCTCGCCGTGAATTTTGTTCGGGGCGGGTTGCTCTGTTACTTCTTCATTATTCTGGCTGGCATGGGCGGAATCGATCAGGCCTGTAGTGAGCGGGGTGAATGAACAACAGGCAAGCATGATTACTAAAAAACCAGTGCGATGTAACATAACGGAATTGCCTCAGGTGAATGATTATGCCGGCGTTGAAGGCGGTCGATGAAAACGGTCATTGCCTTGCCGGCTCGACCCATATTATAAGGGGCCGGATATATTTGCTACCGGGGCAGCAGTAGGGCTGGCCCTTCAAACTGGAACGTTCGCAGGGTGCGCTGTGCGCGCCATTCCCGGTGCGTGAAACGCACCCTGCATTCAATGCTGAATAAGAAAAGGGCTGGATACATTCTCAGGAATCAATGCGAAGAATAAACTTGACGGAAAGTTGGACATATCATCCTGCGTTCCGTATGACAGGTCTGCGCATAAAACCGGACCCTGATCGGGGTGATAGTTGAATTGCCGGGCTTCTGCATGATCTTCCCTGCAGATCATTGCTTCATCCCTTCCTGCTACCTATGATCCCCCTATGCCGCTTTCCCGTTTTCATCCTGTCGTGGCGCGCTGGTTCACGGCGCATTTTGCCGCACCGACCGGGGTGCAGGCCCGCGCCTGGCCGGCGATCCGGGACGGTCAGGCCTGCCTGATCGCGGCGCCGACCGGCTCGGGCAAGACCCTGGCCGCGTTCCTGGCGGCCATCGATCAGCTGCTGCTGAACGGCATCCGTGACCGGTTGCTGGAAGCGGGGCTGTTCGATGTGCCCATCACGGCAGGCGAATTAAACAGGGTCAGGGCAAAAATATCCCTGAAATTAAACAAGTATCCGGATCAAAGTCCGCCTGTCCCCCGGACGCCAAGCCTTTGCCGACACACTCCATGACACCCACCCGGATCTTCGAATCCCTGCGCCGTGATGTGATCGGGCAGGATGCGGCTCTGCGCGACATGGCCGTCGCCATTTACAAGCACCTGATCGAGCACTCGGCCGGCAATGTGCTCATGATCGGCAATTCGGGCACCGGCAAGACCACCATCATGAAGGCCGTGGAGCGGTTCTTCGCGGAGGCGGAAGGATATGAAAGGTTCTCGACCATTATCCGCATCAACGCCAACCTCGTGGCTGACCTGGCGAACCGCGGCCAGCAGAGCAATGTGGTGATGGACCGGCTGGCCCGCCACGCCGCCGACCTCCTGGGTGAGAAGGCCGACCTGGAGACGGTGAGCGAGTACGTGGCCCACGGCATCGTCTGTGTCGACGAGGTCGACAAGATCCGCGCCGTGGTGGGCGGGGAGCCGAGCGTGAGGGGGATCACCGCCCAGGACAGCCTGCTCACCCTGATGGAGAACGAACATGTGCAGGTGGAGATGCGCTATTTCGAATCCGGCCGCTGGCATACGCAGGTCGAACCGGTCAATACCACACATGTCCTGTTCGTTGCCGGCGGCGCTTTCGAGGAGCTGTTTGACCAGGTGCTCGAGCGCGTCACCAAGCATTCAGGGATTGATAAATTCTACAAACAGATGCTAAGCGCCGACGGCAGTTACCGGCGCAAGTTTGAATTCAGGCTGAGTGAGCACCTGACCCAGGAAGATATCTTCAACTACGGCATGTCACCCCAATTCCTGTCGCGCTTCGACAGCACGATCATGCTGGGGGACCTGGGGGCTAAACACCTGGTGGAGATATTCAGGAATACGGAGGATGCCATATGGCCGCAGGCGGTAGCATATTTCCGGAAAATGGGTATCGACATGAACATCACGGATGAAGCCGCCTTCCTGATTGCCGATATCGCGGCAGACAAGAACCGGCTCGGTGCCCGTGCCCTGCGCGAGGTTTTTGGCTCGATTATCAAGCGGCTCGAGTTCGATCCCGTCGCCTCGGGGCTGGTGCAGGAGCGGGACGGCCAGCCGGTGCTCGTGATCACCCGGGAGGTAGTCGAGGCGGCCCGGCATTAAAAAAGGGGTCGGATACATTAATCGGTTGAAATTTATCCACACGATTTGGACAAGGATCGCGGACGCGGTCCGCTCCTGGAATGCACCATTTCCGGTGCGTGAAACGCACCCTACAGTTCAAGGCTGGTCCTCTAAACTGGAACAGTGCGTAGGGTGCGCTGTGCGCACCAATTCCGGTGCGTAAAACGCCCCCTGCATTTGAAGGTGAATTGCCGGACTTCTGCATGATTTCCCTGCAGATCATTGCTTCATCCCTTCCTGCTACCTATGATCCCCCTATGCCGCTTTCCCGTTTTCATCCTGCCGTGGCGCGCTGGTTCACGGCGCATTTTGCCGGCCCGACCGCGGTGCAGGCGCGGGCCTGGCCGGCGATCCGGGACGGTCAGGCCTGCCTGATTGCGGCGCCGACCGGCTCGGGCAAGACCCTGGCCGCGTTCCTGGCGGCCATCGATCAGCTGCTGGTGGAAGGCCTGGCCGCGCCGTTGCCGGATGAGACCCGGGTGCTGTATGTCTCGCCCCTGAAGGCCCTGTCCAACGACATCCACAAGAACCTCGAGCTGCCGCTGAACGGCATCCGCGACCAGCTGCTGGAAGCGGGGCTGTTTGACGTGCCCATCACGGCGCGGGTGCGCAGCGGCGATACCTCGCCCGCGGAACGGGAGGCCATGAAGCGCACCCCGCCGCACATCCTGGTCACCACGCCGGAGTCGCTCTACATCCTGCTGACCTCGGATTCGGGGCGGGCCATGCTGCGTACCGTGCGCTCGGTGATCGTCGATGAGATCCACGCCCTGGCGGGAAACAAGCGCGGTGCGCACCTAAGCCTGTCGCTGCAACGCCTCGATGCCCTGTGCGAACGGCCGCCGGTGCGCATCGGCCTGTCGGCGACGCAAAAGCCGGTGGAGACGATGGCCGCGTTCCTGACCGGCCATCCCCATGACGATGCGGCGTATCCGTGTCACATCATCGATACCGGCCATGTGCGGGAACGCGATATCCGGCTGGAGATCACCGGCTCGCCGCTGGAGGCGGTGATGGCCAACGAGGTCTGGGCCGAGATCTACGATCGCCTGGCGCAGCTGGCCGGGGACCACCGCACCACGCTCATCTTCGTCAACACGCGCCGCCTCGCGGAGCGGGCCGCCGCGGCGCTGGCCGAACGCCTGGGCGAGGAGGCGGTCACCGCCCATCACGGCAGCCTGGCGAAGGAACACCGGCTCGATGCGGAACAGCGTCTGAAGCAGGGTCAGCTGCGCGCCCTGGTGGCCACCGCCTCGCTGGAACTGGGTATCGATATCGGCGAGGTCGACCTGGTGTGCCAGATCGGCTCGCCCGGCGCCATTGCCACCTTCCTGCAACGGGTCGGGCGCTCGGGTCACGCCGTGGAAGCCACGCCGAAGGGGCGGCTGTTTCCCCTGTCGCGCGACGACCTGGTGGAATGCACGGCACTCCTCGATGCCATTCGCCGCGATGAACTCGACGTGATCCACATCCCCGATCACCCGCTGGATGTGCTGGCGCAGCAGATCGTCGCCGAGGTGGCCAGCCGCGAGTGGGACGAGGCGGAACTCTACCGGTGTTTCAGCCAGGCCTGGCCGTACCGGGGGTTGAGCCAGACGCAGTTTGCCGCCACGGTGAAAATGCTCAGTGAAGGCTTTCATACCCGCCGCGGCCGGCGCAGTGCCTACCTGCACCGCGATGCCGTGCATGGCGTGTTACGACCCCGCAAGGGCGCGCGCCTCACGGCCCTGCTCAACGGCGGCGCGATCCCCGAC
>JBATJF010000100.1:0-2142 GCA_049668345.1 Gammaproteobacteria bacterium | reverse complement strand
GGTAGGATGTGCCAGATACAGAACGGCGGCCCGAAGGCCGCCGCAGCCGATTATTCTGTGTCTTACCTTGTCGTGGGGACAACGCACATCCACCTAGCAGTCAGGCAAGGCCCAACGAGGGTTTCGCCATAGCCAGAAAACACTGCCACCCTCGATTGACAGAGCGCTGGCCCTGGCCTGCTGAATGGCCAACCTGATCGGCTACAGATTATCCAGCAGTGATTTGAGTATAGCCCATACCCTGGCAGGCGCCAGGAGGCCCATGGCCCGCGCTGGCCGTCATTGGGCGGTGTTTGCCAATAAAGGTCGTATGTATTTTCCAGGTCATTGATAATCTGTATCCGGTCCTTTTATTGCTCAGTTATTTATACTTCACAGCCACGAGGTCGATTTCGAAGGATGTGCCCGTTGCCGACATTGTCACCACGGTCGGGCCATACGGCGAGGGGATGACAGACATCGGCTGGCCGCCGGCACCGCTCAGCACGCTTACCCGTGTGAAGGTGACCAGCACCGCATCCGCGCCGATTTCCATAGCCTTTTTACGGTAATCCTGCTCGAAGCGCTCGGTGACGATAGCCTGCGGGACCAGCTTCCGGCCGTTGACGGTTAACAGTTCCTGAAAGATCGCACTGTTGTATTCTTCGGATGAATACGTGTTTACGCCGGGCTTGAGATTTTCATACCACTTGTCCACGAGCTTGCCGATCCTGATGTGTGGACGCTCGATGGTTTCTCCTTCCATGACAAGCTCCACGTCATCCGTGGCGTGCAGGGCGTGGACCTCTCCCTTGACGGGGACGAACTGTGCGTTGCAGCGGTCCAGCAGATCCCTGTAACAGCACATGCCGTAGCTGAGCCCGCGCCGATTCAACTCCTGCCGAAAGTTTGGAAGAGTGTTGTTTGCATATCCCGCCATCGCGCAAAGCTTCTTGTCCGGCATGCCGGCCAGTTCCTCCGGGGACATGGCGGCGAGTTTTGCGGTAAAATCCACACAGGCAGCCAGGCAACAGGAAATCGAAGCAAACAGAATCAGCTTTGCGGGTTTCATAAGAGCGCGGCCTCGTTGTTAGTTATCCCGCAGAACGGTCGGCGGAGTAAAGCAATGACGCGGTGTCAGGGCAGCATTTCCGATCACGCCAATAGTAGAGAGAAATGTGCTCTATCACCAATTGAAAACCACCAACCCCTGGCGCCAGAGGCTCAGTCCGTCAGGCTGCAGTTCGGACGAAATCGAACGCCACGCTCCTCATCGGAGAATACGATGTTGATCAGCTGATTCAGCTGTTCCTCGGGCGTGCCGGGAAACGAGTAACCCATTGGCGGCACGTCCATGAAAATCCGGAAATTCTCGGGATCGTCGCCGCCTTCGTAGCTCAGTTGACCCTGATAATTCTTTTCCACCAGGTAGGCATTGAGCTTCTCGTAAGCGGCTATGACACACTTCAATTCGGCCGCGGCATCCTGGGCGTGCGCCGCCGGTACGATCCACGCCGCAGCGAGGACCAGCAAGGAGGTGTGTAGCCAGTAGATTCTCCGGATGACTCTATACATGTACATGTTGCTTTCCCATTGATCTATCTAAGAATGTATCCAATCCCTTTATTATATTTTCAATCACTCAACCGGTTCATACTCTAGTCTTACACGATTGGTTGTAGTTTTCGTAAATTTATCCGGCCCCTTTACTGGTGAGCCAGGTAAAAAACGTGGTCTGTCCCCGTTTATTCCCGCCCCAATTGTTCCTGTCGCTGAAAAATGTATCCGGCCCCTTTTATTCGATCGGACCACCGCCAAACAAATGTGCGAAAAATTCTGGACACTACCCGGGCGAACGAGCACGTGGGGTATAGATAACTGGAGTGTCACGATCAACCAGGCGCCGGCGGTAGTTCCGGTACCTGCCGCCCTATGGCTATTTGGCAGTGGCCTTCTGGGGCTGGCCGGAATAGCCAGGCGCATGGCCGCCTGACTAAAGGCACTTCGACTCGAACGGCGGCCGACGGCCGCCGTTCTTGGCATAAAAGGGGCCGGATACAATTAACGAATGCTGAGAAAATGTATCCGACCCTTTATTTGGGGGCTGCGACTGGCACCAAAATTTCATTGCGACGAAGAAACCAAGGTATGAACGGTGGGTTG
>JBATJF010000099.1:0-5851 GCA_049668345.1 Gammaproteobacteria bacterium | reverse complement strand
AACTGGTATTCGTGGTTGGTCTCGAGTTCGAGCGTGACCTTGAATGTGCCGTCCTTGAGTTTCTTCAGCGGGATGGCGTAGAGATTCCAGTCATTGAATTCACCGACGATGTGTACGTTGCTGGCCTCTTTCGCCGCCTCGGGCGGCAGCCGAAACGTAACCTTGCAGACCGGCTTGGATTTCAGATACTGCTTTGTAAGGCTCATCGCCTCCTCCTGAATGCTGTCGTGATGGTCACTGCGTTTACAGTACAAAGCAGGGATACATTTAGTCGAGCGGGCCGCGCAAAGCAAGCGTTTTTTTCGGGACCGGCAGGGGGCGGCGGAGATCGGCTGTATCATCGGTCAATGTCAGCCGGGCTGGCATGCGTCCATCGCCCTCACGGCGCCGGCGTCGGCGGCATGGCGCCTGCGGCCGACGCCCGGTTGTCCTCCCAGAGCCGGAAGCCGCCGTCAAAGGCATTGCTGTTGTCGCCGCGGAATACCTGTTCCGGCAACTCGTCATCCCTGAATTTCCAGACATTACCGCCGCCCAGCACCACGTAGTCCGGATTCAGCGCATAGCGGAACAGCGCAATGGCCTCCAGCACCTGCGCCTTCCAGCCGGCCAGCCCGGTGCGGTCCAGGCCCGCCTTGCCGAGTGCGTGCTCGAAGGTCTGGCCATCACGAAACGGCAGGTGGGCCATTTCCAGGGGCACGATATGACCGTCGTGAATGATGGCGGAGCCCAGTCCCGTGCCGAGTCCCAGGAACAGCATGTGGCCGCCCCGGTAACTGCCCAGCGCCTGCATGGCGGCGTCGTTGATGAGCCGGACCGGACAGCCGAATGCGGCCGCGTAGTCGAAATCCACCCAGCCGGTACCGAGGTTGACGGGCTCGCGCAACGGCCGGTTGGCGCGGATGGGGCCGGGAAAGCCGATGGAGGCGCGCTCGTAGTGCCAGTCGCCGGCGGTTTCGTCCAGTGCCTGCATCAGTTGCTGCGGTGTCATGTGCGGCGGGGTGGGGAAGCTGCGCGGTTGGGTGTCGCCCGTCAACGCCAGTTTGACGCTGAGACCACCGATGTCCACCACGAGTATGTTCATGAGCTGTCCCTTCGACAGGTGAGCGGTGCGATGCTGCTGCAGGGTATCATGTCAGCGAGCGCGGGCAACGAGCGGCGTGGCGTACTTCACTGTGCATGCCGTGCGCGGCAGGGGCTGTGCGCGGGAATATTGATTTGTGTCAACAGCCTGCGTACTGTGCTGTTCTAGATTGTACAGCGGATGTGCAGCGCCATGGGCCTGTTGGCAGGCCGAGTGATCGTCGGCAGTGGTCATTACCCATGCGCCGCTCCATGCGTCCGGTGTATCCTTGTGCGCCGCAGGGCAAGCGTGGCGTGGATGGCCGTACACCGGTGCCGGCGCGGATGTGCCGGAGGCATCCCGTTTGCCAGGGAATTGACAATATGATTGCTTCATCACCCAGCACCTCACTGAATCGCCTGCCGGTGATCGCCCGGCTGTGGCAGCACCACGCCGATATCGGTGGACAGCACCTGCGTGCCATGTTCGCCGACGACCCGGGGCGCGTGCAGCGCTATACACTCGAATCCGGCGGCCTGCTGCTGGACTATTCGAAGAACCGCATCAACGACGAAACCCTGCAGCTGCTGTGCACGCTGGCCCGTGACGCCGGCCTGGAGAAGGCGCGCGAGCAGATGTTTTCCGGTGCGCGCATCAATATCACCGAGGGCAGGGCGGTGCTGCACACGGCACTGCGCAATCGCAGCGAGCGTGCAGTGTATGTCGACGGCGACGACGTCATGCCGGCGGTGCGCGCGGAACTCGACCACATGGCGACGTTTTGCCGGCAGGTGCGCAGCGGCGGGTGGCTGGGCCATAGCGGCAAGCCCGTGACCGATATCGTCAACATCGGCATCGGCGGTTCCGACCTGGGCCCGCGCATGGTGTGCGAGGCACTGCGTCCGCTCTGGCACGAACGCCTGAACATGCATTTCGTTTCCAATGTCGACGGCATGCACATCGAGGAGTGCCTGGCGGGGCTGGACCCCGAGACCACGCTGTTCATCGTTGCGTCCAAGACCTTCACCACCCAGGAAACACTCACCAATGCCAATGCTGCCCGTGACTGGTTCCTGCAGGCGGCCGGCGACACGGCGCATATTGCGCGCCACTTCGTCGCGGTCTCCACCAATCGCGAGGCCGTCGAGGCGTTCGGTATCGATCCCGCCAACATGTTCGTGTTCTGGAACTGGGTCGGCGGACGCTACTCGCTATGGTCGGCCATCGGCCTGTCCATCATGCTGGCCACAGGGCCGGAGGCATTCGACGACCTGCTGGCCGGCGCCTATGATATGGACGAACATTTCCGCGCTGCGCCCTTTGCACAGAATATGCCGGTCATCCTCGCCCTGCTGGCTTTCTGGTACCGGCACTATTTCGGCTCATCCACGCTGGTGGTGCTGCCCTACGATCACCTGCTGCGGCTGCTGCCGAGCTACCTGCAGCAGGCCGACATGGAAAGCAACGGCAAGTCGGTCGACCGCGACGGCCAGCGCGTGGACTACCCGACCGGGCCGGTGCTGTGGGGGGAGAGCGGCATCAACGGCCAGCATTCCTTCTACCAGCTGCTGCACCAGGGCACGCACCTGGTCCCGGCGGACTTCATCGCCAGCATGCAGACGCAGGCACACAGCAAGCGGCAACATGACATCATGATCTCCAATGTCATTGCCCAGACCGAAGCACTGATGATCGGCCGCGACAGCGCCGAGACGGCGCAGGTGCTGGCCGAAAGCGGCGTCGACGTGGCCACGGCCGGCCTGCGGCTGCCGCACATGGTGTTTCCGGGCAACCGGCCGAGCAACACGCTATTCATCGACCGCATCACACCGCATCGCCTGGGTGCGCTGATCGCGCTGTACGAGCACAAGATCTTCGTCCAGGGTGTGCTGTGGAATATCAACTCGTTTGACCAGTGGGGCGTGGAACTGGGCAAACAGCTGGCGAAAAAGGTGCTCAAACAGCTGCATGCACCGGAAGCCGTCAGCGATCACGATGCGTCGACCAACCGGCTGATCAACCATTACCGGCAGCATGGCCAGCAGCAGAGAGAGGACTGAGATGGCAAACGTTACACCGGAAGAACAGGCCAGGAAATACAAGTACTACATTGAGCCCAAGCAGGTCAGCGACCTGACCCGCGGTACGCTGGTTCTGATCCTGGCCGGGGGCGAAGGCTCGCGACTGTACGATCTGACCCGCTGGCGTGCCAAGCCCGCAGTACCGTTCGGCGGCAAGTTCCGCATCATCGACTTCGCGCTGTCCAACTGCATCAATTCAGGCCTGCGGCGCATCGGCGTGCTTACCCAGTACCGGGCACACTCGCTGATTCGTCACCTGCAGCGCGCCTGGAGTTTCCTGCGCAACGAAATCGGCGAGTTCGTCGAGATCCTGCCGGCCCAGCAGCGCACCTCCGAAAAACAGTGGTACAAGGGCACGGCCGATGCGCTGTTCCAGAACATCGACATCATCCGCCGCCACCAGCCCGAGTACGTCATGGTGCTGGGCGGTGATCACATTTACACCATGGATTACTCGAAGATGCTGCTGCACCACGTAGAGCACAACGCCGACTGCACCGTGGGCTGCATCGAGGTGCCGCTCGACCAGGCCGCGTCGTTCGGCGTCATGAGCGTAGACGAAAACCTGCACGTCACGCGCTTCATGGAGAAGCCGGAGCAGCCCGAGGCCATGCCGGGCAAGGCGGATACCGCACTGGTCTCCATGGGCATCTATGTCTTCTCCACCAGCGTGCTCTACGACATCCTTCGCAACGACGCCAGCAACCTGAGTTCCTCGCATGATTTCGGCCGCGATATCCTGCCGGCCCGCATCCATGACCTGAGCGTGGTCGCCTACCCGTTCCGCGACGAGGATGGCGAACCGGCCTACTGGCGCGACGTCGGCACCGTGGATTCCTACTGGTCGGCGAATATCGAGCTGTGCGACGTCGAACCCGAGCTGAATCTCTACGACCGCTACTGGCCGATCTGGACCTACCAGACCCAGCACCCGCCGGCCAAGTTCGTGTTCGACGATGATACGCGGCGCGGGAACGCCATCGACTCGCTGATCTCCGGGGGCTGCATCATTTCCGGTGCGCAGGTGAGGCGTTCGGTGATCTTCTTTGCCACCACGGTCGGCAGCTACAGCCTGGTACAGAACAGCGTCGTGCTGCCCAAGGTCACCATTGGTGATCACTGCCGTATTATCAACACCATCATCGACAAGGGCTGCGTGATACCCGATGGCACGGTGATCGGCGAGAACCTGGAAGAGGACGCGAAAAAATTTCACATCACGCCCACGGGTATACGCCTGGTCACCCCGGCCATGCTGGGACAGAACCTGTATGATATCGTCGATCTGCGTGCCGACTGACGCGGACTCCCGCAAGGAATATTGATGAAATTCGCGCTCTGCTGGCATATGCACCAGCCCTATTACCGCGACGAGCTGCACGGTGAATACCACCTGCCGTGGGTGTACCTGCACGCCATGAAGGACTACTCCGACATGGCATGGCACCTGGAGCAGCATCCGGGCATGCGCCTGGTGGTGAATTTTGCGCCGGTGCTGCTGGAACAGCTCCTCGACTACACCGCCCAGATCGGTAAATTCCTCGACAGCGGCAACCCGATGAGTGATCCCCTGCTGAACCTGCTGGCGGGCGTGACTCCGGTTCCGCCGGACAACAAGGCACGCCACCGCATCATCCGGCATTGCCAGCGCTGCAATGCGTCGACCATGATCGACCCCTGGCCCGCCTACAAGGCGCTCATCAAGTATCAGCGACGCCTGCTGGAACCCGAGACCACGCCAGCGACGGAGCCGGTGGCGCTGGGCTACCTGAACGAGCAGTATTTCCATGACCTGCTGACCTGGTACCACCTGACCTGGCTGGGTCACGCCTACAAGCAGCAACATAATGTTCGGGCGCTGCTGGAGAAGGGCACTGGCTACACCCAGGATGACCGCCTTGGCCTGCTGGGCATTATTCACAAATGCATCGGCGACATCATTCCGCGCTACCGGCGCCTGGCCGGGCGCGGGCAGATCGAGCTGTCCATGACGCCGTGGGGCCATCCGATTGTGCCCTTGCTGAATGATTTCGCGAATGCCAATTGCGCCATACCGGAGTCCCCGCGACCGAGCGCCATCAGCTATCCCGGCGGACGGAGCCGCAGCCGCTGGCACCTGCGACAGGGCATCGAGCTGTTCGAACGCTGTTTCGGCCGACCGCCGCAGGGTGTGTGGCTGTCCGAGGGCAGTATCAGCAAGGACGCGATGGAACTGCTGGATGAATTCGACATGCAGTGGACGGCCTCCGGAGAAAATGTCTGGCGCAACAGCGCGCGCCTCTCCAAGCTGCCGGAGCATGACATCACCAGCAAGCGCGGACTGTTCCGGTCTTACCATGCAGCCGGCGGCAAGTGCAGGATATTTTTCCGTGACGACGGGCTGTCCGACCTGATCGGATTCGAATACCGCAACTGGGATGCCGGCGATGCCGTCGCCAACTTCATCAATCACATCCGCAATATCAGCAAGTTCCTCGGCGCAGAGGCCAGGGATAGCTGTATCAGTGTCATCATGGACGGCGAAAACGCCTGGGAGTATTACCCCGACAACGGCGTGCACTTCATCGACCGCCTGTACCGGGCCCTGATCGAGGAACCCGGTGTCGAACTGGTCACCTTCTCCGAAGCCGCCACGCTGCCGGCCGCCGAGATGCCGGAAATCTGCCCGGGCAGCTGGGTGTTCGGGTCCTTTTCCACCTGGATCGGCGAC
>JBATJF010000098.1:0-5778 GCA_049668345.1 Gammaproteobacteria bacterium | reverse complement strand
GTGCAGGACGTACTGGAGGACCTGGCCGCAGCGCTCGCGCAACTGGCCGACTGGCTGGTACCGGCGGCCGAGCGCGGCAAGGGGCTGGACAACTGTCGCCAGCGCGCGGCGCTGCTGCGCGACCGGCTCGCACAGTTGATGGGTCACGAGGCCGGTGAGTATATTCACTGGTTCGAGACCCTGCATACCTCGTTCCGCCTCAACCTGACGCCGCTCAACATTGCGCCGCCGTTTCGCAACTGCCTCGACAACCTGGCCAGCGCCTGGGTGTTTACCTCGGCCACGCTGGCCGTGGGCGACAGCTTCGCGCATTTCGCCGCGCAACTTGGACTGGACGATGCGCGCACGCTCAAACTGGACAGCCCGTTCGATTATGCACGCAATGCACTGCTTTACCTGCCGGATGGCATGCCGGACCCGAATGCGCCTCACTACAGCGACGCCGTGGTGGAGTGTGCCCGCCAGGTGCTCGCCGCCAGCGGCGGGCGTGCCTTCCTGTTGTTCACCAGTCACTACGCGCTGCGCGACGCGGCGAGGCAGCTGGAACACGACTGCCCTTACCCGCTGCTGGTGCAGGGTACGGCGCCGCGGCGTGAACTGCTGGAGCGTTTCCGGCAACTCGGCAATGCCGTGCTGCTCGGCACCAGCAGTTTCTGGGAAGGCGTCGACGTGCGCGGCGAGGCCCTGTCCTGCGTCATCATCGACAAGCTGCCGTTCGGCTCGCCTGGCGATCCCGTGCTGCAGGCACGCATCGAGGCCCTGCGCAAGCAGGGCGTGAACCCGTTCATGGCCTACCAGCTGCCGAATGCGGTCATCACCCTCAAGCAGGGTATCGGGCGCCTGATCCGCGATCACACCGACCGCGGCGTGCTGGTACTGTGCGATCCGCGCCTGCGCAGCAAATCCTACGGCCGGGTATTTCTGCACAGCCTGCCGAACATGCCGCGCACCCACGACGTCGGGGCGATCCATGAATTCTTTGCCGGCGTTGCTGCGTCGCACGCCGAGCCGCTGGTGGCCGACTGACATGGCCACGCGCATCCTCGCCATCGAGACGGCGACCGCCGCCTGTTCCGCCGCGCTGGCCGTCGACGGCGAGGTGCTGGAACGTTATGCGCTGGCGCCGCGCCAGCACGCGACACTGATCCTGCCCATGATCGAGTCGCTGCTGGTGGAGGCCGGTCTCGCGGTGACGCAGCTCGATGCCATTGCCTTCGGGCGCGGCCCCGGTTCGTTTACCGGGGTGCGTATCGCGGCCAGTATCGTGCAGGGCATCGCCTTCGCGGCCGGGCGCCCGGTGGTGCCGGTGTCGACGCTGGCAGCGCTGGCGCTGGGTGCGCAACGCGAGAGCGGCGGTAGCGCCATCCTGGCCGCGCTGGATGCACGCCGGGACGAGGTGTACTGGGGTGCCTACATGAGCGACGCCGCAGGCCTGCTGCAACTGCAGGGCGAGGAGGTGGTGCGTGCGCCGGAAAAGGTCGAAGTGCCGGCGGCCGGCGACTGGATCGCAGCGGGCAGCGGCTGGGAGGCCTACACAGCACGCCTGATGCCACTACTGGACGCACGCGTGGTGCGCGTATTGCCCGACCTGGAACCGCGTGCCGCCGATGTCGCGCGGCTCGCGCTCTCCGCCTTCACGCAGGGACAGACGGTGCGCCCGGAGCGCGCCATCCCCGTCTACCTGCGCAACGACGTGGCCGACGTGAAGCGAGGGTAGTCTATAGCCCGGACTGAGCAGTAACGAAACCCGGCACGACGCCGCCGTAAAAACCGTTCATATTTGCTGTGTTGATACACATCAAGGTATCGTGCATGTACAGAAGATAGTTTCAGGCTGTCGGCTCAATGCAACGTGGTGGATGTGTCTGTCAAGGAGTCTCTATAGTGAAAAATATACTCGTGGCCATCGATGACATCGAAACCACGACCATTGCGTCGGCCCTGATGCAGCGCACCCTGGAACTGGCGCACGCCTTTTCGAGCCAGGTATGGCTGGTGCACATTGTGGCGCGCACGCGCGAATCCGGACCCTTCAATGTCGATGGCAAGGTGCTGCGTCACGAGGGTGCCGCCGAGCTGAGCAAGGAACACGAGTTTCTGCAGTCGCTGGCGCGCTGCCTGCGCGAGCGGGGTGTCGAGGCGAAGGCGCTGCTCATCGAGGGTGCGACTGTGAAAACCCTACTCAAGGAGTCCGAGCGCCTCGCGGTCGACCTGATTGTGCTGGGTTGCCACCGGCATCGCGTACCCTACGGTGTACTCACGGAGTTCACGGAAGAAGGTCTGCTCGCCAATTGTAAACGGCCGGTCATGTACATTCCCATGCCGTGATGGAGCTGTGAGACTGTTGACTCGACACAGCATGCCGGGACGAGGTCTGCGAGCCGCACCCGTCCTGTTCTGGAGGAGGAGTGCGCGCGTGGACTGCCACACAGGCTGTGAAATAAATGCCAGGCTGGCATCGCATGAGAAACTGTCGAGAAATTAATAGGAGGACTGCACCATGTCAAAGATACGATTTCAAATAGCTCCCGATGTGGAATTCAAGATGGACCTGGAGGTGGAAGGCATCGACACAGGCAGTCGCGATTACGACGTCCAGCAGCACAAGGCGGAGGTCTTTCAGGAGTTTGAGCGGCGCCTGAACAGGGCATTTCCCGAAGGAATCAAAATCGACAGCTTTGAATTCGGGTTAAGTCCCGAGGGCAATGGCTGATCAGCGGGCCAGGTACAGGGCCGGTTGCCGGTATGCACGCATGATCGGTGCTGGGGCTGATCACGGGCGTGTCTGGCATGTCTTGCAGCGACCGGCTGGGTCCGTAACCCAAAGCTGAACTGCTGCTTTCGAATTGAATGCACGGCAGATTCAGATAGAAAAAAGCACCGGTAGTGGAATCAGAACACAGGTGCAGGCAGCTGTTTCAGTTACCCGGGCAGCGATTGTCCAGGCCTGCTTGCAGGACCTGTCACGATGAATGCGTTTATCTTGTTTAACATCAATGCTGTAAATATATTTATCGTGTTAAATGTGAACATGGCAAGCAATAATCCAGGAGGAAAACAGACATGACGACCATGCATAAAATTGAAATTGTGGTTCACGTTGACGATCTGCTCGACGAGGCTCGGCAGGCAGAGGTGGTTGATGACCTGCAGAAACAAGGTGGTGTGGAAGAAGCTCACTTCACGCCGGGGCGTACCCACTTACTGGTAATTGACTATGATCGCGATCAGCTCAGTGCGCAGGATGTGCTTGAGCGCATACGTAAAGGCCGCGTCCGTGCTGAATTAATCGGTCCGATTTGATCGTGTGCCGTCAACCCTGACGGCGGGGCGAGGGTGCTGATGTGCTTATTTGCCGGAGGGGATCAGGATACTGGTTTTCCAGTTTTACGCTGGTGTAATGGATGGCGTGTCATCTGGCCGGGTCAACAGCAATATCAGCACCGATTTTGTCGCGGTACCGCATTTATCCGGTTGTTCGTTTACTGACAGACCGGATTGAATGCGGTATCGGCACGACGGAAAGTGGCGTGGCGGTATCTGTCGTGGCTACGGCCCCCTGGGAGCCATTATCGTATGGCATTGGGATGGCAGCCGAATGCGGCCATTCCAGATCCGGGGCAGTCAGTCAGGTCGACTCCGGGGCATTGCAGCCCGGTCTCTGCGGTTCGCTGTCTGTGCCTTTAAGTGACACTCAACCGGCAGGGTCGCCGTGGCTTATGGCACCGCGCCGCTGTCCTGCAGCATGCGATAGACGGCGAGGGCGATATGTTGATAGCCCTCGGCATTGGGGTGAATGCGATCCGACTTGAGTTGCCGGTCGGATTCCACGGCGGCGATGACCTCGCCCTCGTAGACTAGCGCGTATTGCGCAGCCAGTTCCTCGTATAAATCGGCGGGCGCCAGTCCGAACAGGGTGGGTTCCGGCACCCCGAGCAGCACAACCGGGATATTACGTGCCTGTGCCTCCAGGATCATCACCTCGAGATTCGTGCGCAGGGCGCGCGGATCAATCCGGCGCAACAAGTCGTTGCCGCCGTGGCAGAGCACGAGCAGCGCCGGTCGGTAGCGCTCCAGCAGTTCGGGCAGGCGTTCCCGGGCGCGCGCGCTGATTTCGCCTGGAATGCCGGCATTGATGACCTCGCGACTGATCAGACGTGCCAGCACCGCCGGGTAACTCTCTGCCTGCCCGGCACCACTCCACCGGGTGAGGCTGTCGCCGAAGGTGAGGATGACAGCATCGGTCGACAGCGGTGGCAGGTGTGGTGCCCGATCGCTGCACGCACCGAGCAATAGCACTGCGCAAAGCAGCAGTAAGGCTGTTGCATGACATCGAGACAGTGATGGTCTGTTGGTAAAGGACATCTGATTCACCAGCTACGCCGCCAGTCAGGCGGGAATCCGGATAAGGGCAGGACCAGTGCAGCATCCGGAGTTGCATCCTCCTCGAACTTCCGTGTCATACCGTGAGTATCCGTGGCTGTTTTTTACAGGCGAGACGCTGTCATGCACTGTCGGGTGGTTCATACTCATCAATACTAAAAGGAGGTGAGCAGATGAACAGACTGGCATGGCTGGTGTGCATACTGGCGCTGGCGTGTAGCACGGCACGCGCGGAGCTGGCGGGTGTGATGCACTGGGCTACCGGGCAGAACCTGGAAATGACCTACAATAATGTCTATAAATCGCTGGAATCAAACAGCTTTTATGTGGTCTTCGAGCCCAATATCGGGAATAACCTGGCCGGTTTCGCCGAGCGCTGGGGCGAGGACTACAACCGCAGCCAGCTGGGTGGCATCCGCGCCATGGTGTTCTGCAACGCCTGGTACACCAACCAGATCAGCAACCTGGAGCCGCGCCTGCTGGCGACCTGCCCGCTGCACCTCACACTGTACCGTGAGGGTGATGAGACACATGTGGTGTTTCTGCGTCCGACGGTGGCGGGCGCCGGCAGCAAGGCGGGGGCCCTGCTGCAGGAACTGGAGACGGAGGTGTCCACCGCGGTCGAGCAGGGCCTGGCGGCCGGCAGGGCCCCGGGCAGTTCCGATTGATTAGCTGTCCGTAACCGAGATTCCGGGTTTCCACTCTCTCGGTATGAAGCCCCTGTCGACCTGTTCTGAAAAGGCCACGGAAACCACGGCAGAGCACAGAAAAATAAAAACCCGGGCGTAGGGAGTGTTTTACGCACCCTACGCCCGGGTTTATTATTTTTCCGTGTTTTTCCGTGTGCTTCCGTGGCCATTATTCTTTTCACGTCTCACGTCTCACGTCTCACGTCTCACCCTATTGCCACCACAGCGTAAACACCGGCACGTAGGTGATGATGAGCAACCATATCACCATCAGCAGCAGGAACGGCAGCGCGGAATTGAACAGCATCAGCACCGGGCGCCGGAAGCGCTGACTGGCGATGAACAGGTTGATGCCGACGGGCGGCGTGCTGTAGCCGATTTCCAGGTTGGCCAGGAAGATGATACCGAGGTGAATCGGATCGATGCCGTAGCTTTTCGCGATCGGCAGGATCAATGGCACCACCACCACGGTGGCCGAGAAAATGTCCATCATGCAGCCGACGATCAGCAGGAACACGTTCAGCAGGATCAGGAACTGCAGCTTCGAATCGATGTGTGTTTCCATCCAGCCCAGCAGCTTCATCGGAATCTGCGCGTCGATCAGCAGGTTGGTGAGCCCCATGGCCACGCTGAGAATGATCAGGATGCTGCCGACCAGGACGGCGGCGTCGCGCAACAGGCCCGGCAGGTGCCGGGTCAGGCTCAG
>JBATJF010000097.1:0-6152 GCA_049668345.1 Gammaproteobacteria bacterium | reverse complement strand
GGCGGCGTCGCCGGACTGGTTCTTCCAGTGTCCGGCCAGCCAGAGCGCCTTGAGATTGTCCGGTTCCAGCGCCAGCGCGCGGGCCAGCATGGTGCCGGCCTCGTCGGTGAAGTGGCCGTCGTTGCTGGCCACCAGGGCATCGGCAAAGTCCGTCAGCACGGCCGCGTTGTCACCGCCGCCGAGGCGCAAGATGTTGCGATAGGCGGGCAGTGCCTCGTCAAAGCGGTTCAACACGCTGTAGCTTTTTGCCAGCATGAGCCAGCCCCTGAGATCATCCGGATTGCCGGCCATGCGTGCGGCGAGCTTGCTGACCATTTCCTCGACCGACATCTGCGGGGCCTGTGCCTGCGCCTGTTGCTGGCTGGCCGCCGGCGGGTGTTCCTGCAGCAGCGCGATGATCTGCTCGGTGCCGATCGCCTTGTAAAGCAGGGTGGCGCCCACCGGCACGGCAATGGCGACAAGCAATGCCGCCCAGCTGCCGCTGCGCACGGGTTTGCCAGTGTCGCGCTCGCCGGCGAGGTCGTACAGCAGATCCCGTTCCAGGTCCGCCCGTGCGGCATCGTACTGGGCCTGCTCGAGCCGGCCGGATTCCAGATCCTGATCGAGCTCCGACAGCCGCGCGCGGGTGATTTCCGCGTTGAGTGTGTCCCGGTCGACCGTCTGCGCGGGGCTGTTGCGCAACAGCGGGATCACCACGAACAGCAATGCCAGCAGCGACATGACAGCCACCAGACTCCAGAATGCCGTCATGATTGTGGCCCCTTGCCCGACTCGCTATCGTGCAGTACCTGTTCGAGCCGTGTGCGATCCGTGTCGCTGAGCTCCTGCTGCGGTGCCTGCTGCTGGCTCCGCAGTGAACGCAGCAGCAGCATTGCCGCGACCAGCAGGAGGACAAACGGGCCGAACCAGATCAGCCAGGTGGATGGTTTCATCGGCGGGCTGTAGAGCACGAAATCACCGTAGCGTGCCACCAGGAACTCGACTATCTGGGCGTCGTCCTTGCCGTCCTGCAGCATGTCGTAGACCTCGGCACGGAGGTCGTGGGCGAGTTCGGCGTCGGAATCGGCCAGTGACTGGTTCTGGCAGACCAGGCAGCGCAGTTCCTCGATCAGTTCCTTGAAGTGCTGTTCCTGTTCTGTGCTGTCGAACTTGAACGACTCCAGCGTGGCCGTGGCCTGCAGCGGGCCGCAGCACAGCATCAGGCAAAGCGCCAGGGCGGCGGTAATCCTGTTCATTATTCCGTGGCTTCCAGTTTGGCAATCAGTGGCAGTATTTCGGTGGCCAGCGCCTGGCGGGTCAGTGGCCCGATGTGCTTGTGGCGGATGATGCCCTGCTTATCCATGATGAAGGTTTCAGGTGCGCCGTAAACGCCCCAGTCGATGCCCGTGCGGCCTTCGGCATCGAAGGCATTTGCGATGTAGGGGTCGCCGAGCTGCATCAGCCAGCGCTGTGCATCCGCGCGGTTGTCCTTGTAGTTCAGGCCGTAGATCGCAACCTTGCCGGTACGTGCCAGTTCCAGCAATACCTCGTGTTCGGCGCGGCACGACGTACACCAGGTGGCCCAGATGTTCAGTACACTGACCTTGCCCTTGAGGTCTGAATCGCTGATGGTCGCACCGGCATCGGCAAGGCGCGGCAGCGTGAACGCGGGCATGGGCTTGCCGATCAGCGGCGAGGGTACGATCTTGGGATCGAGACTTAGGCCGCGGTACAGCAGTCCGGCAAGCAGCAGGAACAATACCAGCGGGACCAGGAAGCGCAGGGAACGTTTCATCAGTTGTGCGCTTCCTGTGCCAGTGTCTTGCGGGATGCCTGCGCAGGCTGCACGGCCTGCCGCCGGATCGGGAGACGGTAGCGCCGGTCGAGGGCGGCAAACAGGCCACCAGCGGCGATCAGCAGACCACCGAGCCAGATCCAGCGCACGTAGGGCTTGTAGTAGAGACGCAGGCTCCAGTCGCCGCCACCCAGGCCTTCACCCAGCGAGACGTAGATGTCGCGCATCAGGCCGGCGTTGATACCGGCCTCGGTCATCGGCATGGTCTGCACTGTATAGGTACGTTTCTCCGGCGTGAGTGTCGTCACTTCCTTGCCGTCGCGGCTGACCACAATGCTGCCCTGATCGGCGCGGTAATTCGGGCCCTGTACGGAACGCACGCCATCGAAGCGGAAGCTGTAGCCGGCCATGTCGATGGACTGGCCCGGTGACATACGCACGTCCTGCTCGGCCTCGAACTGGGTGACGAAAGTGACGCCGATAATGAACACGGCAACGCCCAGGTGGGCGATGACCATGCCGAAGTAACTGCCGTTACCGCGCGCCAGGGGATTTTTCAGCAAGGCCTGCAGGCTGGCGCGGTTGCGGTAGCGCTGGCGCAGGCTGAGCACCAGCGAGGAGACCAGCCAGACCGAGAGCATGACCGCCAGTCCGGCCCAGGGCGAGAAATCATGCAGGATCGGCAGTGCCACCAGCAGGCCGGCGGCAACGCTGACCAGTATCGCCACGCGGAAGGTGCGCAGCAGGTCGGCGGGCGCATGGTGCTTCCAGCGTGTCAGCGGGCCCAGTCCCATCAGTATCACCATGAATGGCGTGAAGATCACGAACATGGTGGTGAACCACGGGAAACCGACCGAGATCTTGCCCCAGCCGAAGGCGTCGTAGATGAGCGGGGCGAGGGTGCCGAGCAGGATGAAGGCCGTGATCACCACCAGCAGCAGGTTGTTGCCCAGCAGCATGGTTTCCCGCGACAGCATCGAGAAGCGTCCGCCACTGGTGACGTCCGGCGCGCGCCAGGCATACAGGGCGAGTGAGCTGCCGATGACGATGCACAGGAACACCAGGATGAACAGGCCGCGCGCCGGGTCGGCGGCGAACGAGTGCACCGAGGTCAGCACGCCGGAGCGCACCAGGAAGGTGCCCAGCAGGCTCAGCGAAAAGGCCGTCAGTGACAGCAGTACGGTCCAGCGCTTGAAGGCGCCGCGTTTCTCGGTCACCGCCAGCGAGTGGATCAGCGCGGTGGCGGCCAGCCAGGGCATGAAGGAGGCATTCTCGACCGGGTCCCAGAACCACCAGCCGCCCCAGCCGAGTTCGTAGTAGGCCCACCAGCTCCCGAGCGTGATACCGATGGTCAGGAACACCCAGGCGACGGTGGTCCAGGGCCGCGACCAGCGCGCCCAGGTGGCGTCCAGCTTGCCGCCGATCAGGGCGGCGATGGCGAAACTGAAGGCGACTGACATGCCGACGTAACCCATGTACAGCATGGGCGGATGGATGGCCAGGCCAAAGTCCTGCAGCAGCGGATTGAGATCGCCGCCCTCGAGCGGCACCGGGAACACACGCGCGAACGGATTGGAGGTGAACAGCAGGAAGGACAGGAAGCCGATGCTGATCATGCCCATGACGGACAGCACGCGCGCCAGCACCTCGGCGGGCAGGTTGCGCGTCAGCGAGGCCACCGCGACCGTCCAGCCACAGAGTATCAATGCCCACAGCAGCAGCGAGCCCTCGTGCGCGCCCCACACGGCTGACACCTTGTACACGGTCGGCAGCAGGCTGTTGCCGTGCTGCGAGACATAGGCGACCGAGAAATCGTTAACCAGGAAGGCGTTGACCAGACAGGCGAAGGCGATGGCGGTGAACGTGAACTGGCCCCAGGCGGCCGGTTTCGCCATGGCGACCCAGCGCGGCGTGTTGGTCAGGGTGCCGGCCATGGGGAAGATCGCCAGTACCAGGGACAGGCACAGCGACAGGATCAGTGCGAAATGGCCGAGTTCAGGGATCATGGTTACACCTGCTATGTATAAAGCCCTCTTCCTGGGGAGAGGGTTGGGGAGAGGGGATGGATTGTTCCAGTGCCTGTAACAGTTTCATCTGCGTCGCTTGATTCAGTCTGTTTTTACCGATGTACCACCGGTGGCTTCCTCGTGCGCGGTCTTCAGCGCATCGGCGACCTCGGGCGGCATGTAGTTCTCGTCATGCTTGGCCAGCACCTCGTCGGCGACGAACAGCCGCTCACCGGTCAGGCGGCCGTGCGCCACGATGCCCTGGCCCTCGCGGAACAGGTCGGGCAGGATGCCGGTGTATTGCACGGTGATGGTTTCGGCGTTGTCGGTGATGTCGAAGTTGACGGTCAGTCCGTCGGACTGGCGCTTCACGCTGCCGGTGGTGACCAGGCCGCCGACGCGGATCAGGTGACCGGCCGGCGCCTCGCCCGCGGCCACCTTGCTGGGCGTGTAGAAGAACATCAGGTTTTCATTGAAGGCCTTGAGGGCGAAGCCGGCGGCGACGCCGACGCCGACGACCATCAGGCCGATGAGCAGCAGGCGTTGTTTGCGCTTGGGTGTCATGTCTCTCTCCGCGCGCGCCTGGTGGCGCGTGCAATATCGGTCAACAGTTTCCTGCGCTGGCGCAGTGGCAGCACGACGTTGACCAGCAGGACCAGCAACGCGATGCCGTAGGATGTCCAGACGTAGAAGGCATAGCCGCCCATGTGCAGGAATTCATTCAGATTCATTTTGCCTCCACAAGTTCCCTGACCCAGCCGGTGTTGCGTTCACGCTCCAGTACCTCGCAGCGGGCGCGCATCAGCACCACGAAGACGTAGTACAGCTTGAACGCCAGCGCCATCAGCAGCAGCGGGATGAGCATGCTGATATGGATCGAGGGTTTGTCGAACTTGGTCACAGTCGGGCCCTGGTGCAGGGTATTCCACCATTCCACCGAGTAGTGAATGATCGGGATATTGATGACGCCGACCAGTGCCAGGATGGCCACGGCGCGCGCCGCGGTGCGCTTGTCCTCGATGGCGCCGTACAGGGCAATGACGCCCAGGTAAAGGAACAGCAGGATCAGTTCCGAGGTCAGGCGCGCATCCCACACCCACCAGGTGCCCCACATCGGCTTGCCCCAGATGGAGCCGGTCACCAGGGCGAGGAAGGTGAACCAGGCGCCGATCGGTGCGCTGCTGATGGCGATCACCTCGGCCAGCTTCATGCGCCAGATCAGGCCGATGGCGCCGGCGCCGGCCATGACGACATAGATGAACATCGACATCCAGGCCGCCGGGACATGGATGAACATGATGCGGTAGCTCTCGCCCTGCTGGTAATCGGGCGGCGCCACGACCAGTCCGTAATACAGTCCCGCCAGGAACAGCAGCAGGGTGGCGCCGGCCAGCCACGGGATCCAGGCACCTGCGATGCGGTAGAAGTGCTTGGGCGAGGCCAGTTTGTGAAAGAAATTATTAAACATGTCAACTCAGGCTGATGCGTAACGCCGCCGCCGTGGCAAACGGCGACAGGCTCAGGGCCAGTACCAGCAACGCCGCAATCAGCGACAGGTGGGCGGTGACCGGGAGGCCGGTCGCCGCGGTATCGACGGCGCTGGAGGCGAAGATTAACAACGGTACGTACAAGGGTAGCACGAGTAGCGACAGGATCATCCCTCCCTTGCGCAGTCCCACGGTCAGGGCCACGCCCACTGCGCCGATCAGGCTCAGCACCGGGGTGCCCAGCAGCAGGGTGATGAACAGGATCTTGATGCCTGCGGCCGGCAGCCCGAGAAACACCCCGAGCAGTGGGGAAATGAGCAGCAGGGGCAGGCCGGTGATCAGCCAGTGCGCCAGCACCTTGGCCAGCACCAGCAGCGATACCGGGTGTGAACTCAGCAGGTACTGTTCCAGCGTGCCGTCCTCGAAATCGGAACGGAACACGCCCTCCAGCGACAGCAGTGCCGCCAGCAGCGCCGCCACCCAGATCACGCCCGGTCCGACGGCCTGCAGCAGGTTGGGGTTGGCGCCGATGCCGAGCGGAAACAGGCTGGTAACCAGGATGAAAAACAGCAGCGGATTGATCATCTCCGCGCGATGCCGCATGGCCAGGATGAGATCGCGCCGGATCAGCAGGGTAAAGGCGCGTGTCAGCGAGTGGCGGTTCATGCGGCCAGGCTGGACAGGTTGATGCGCTGCACCGTCGCGCGGTGCAGGTTGACGGCGTGATGGGAGGTGACGGCCAGCATGCCGCCGCGCTGCGTGTGCGCATCGAGCAGTTCCTCGATCACCTGGATGCCGTGCACGTCCAGCGAGGTGAACGGCTCGTCCAGTATCCACAGCGTGGCGTCGGTGACCAGCAGCCGTGCCAGCGCCAGGCGGCGTTGC
>JBATJF010000096.1:0-3561 GCA_049668345.1 Gammaproteobacteria bacterium | reverse complement strand
CGTGCTGGTCCATGCCGCGTGCCTTTACCAGCCACAACCCGTTACCGTTGAAACTATACACCGGTAACAGGTCGGTCCTGCTGGAAGAAGTGCGAATTTCCATAACCAGGTTATCGAGTACCAGGGGATCCGCATCGGAGGTACTGTAATACGTTAACACCATATGCGCCTGCTCGAGCTCAAGTGCCTTGACATACGTAAGCCGCATACGTTCGGCGGGTACGCCCATCTGGCGGAGCGTGAAATATTTCGCGATGGAGAAATCCTCGCAGTCACCGCCGTTCGATGCCAGCATCTGCAGGGGGGTCGCCCAGTAGTCTTCCTTGCCCCAGTGATCGATATCGCTGATGAAGGCAAGCTTGTTGAAAAAATCGTTGGTCCTTTGCAATTTCTGCATGTCATCCAGCCCGTTGCTGGCCCGGATCATGTCCTGCCAGGAGCCGATCCGCTGCAGCGCATCTTCGCCATACGTCTCCCTGATTCCTGCCAGTGATTCGGCTGCCAGCGTAAATTCCTCGCCACTGCACGGCGCTATGCAGGCAAGGCTCAGTATGCCCGCCAGCAGGAGGCACAGCAGGGGAGAGGTGGTCGCGAGCGGGCGTGCTGCGGACGCTGACATCAGGCAGTCGTTGCGGGTGTGTGGCATACGAATGCCTATCGGCACCGGTCGCAACCGACTTGTGAAACTGGGCTATAAATGAATGACCTGTCGTTGAATTTGCTATGGCTGGCGGGTGGCCCGGTGCGTGGTACCTAGGTCCAATTGCGCCGCCGACGGCCCGCCTCTAGACTCTTTAAAACCATAAAAACAAAGGCTTATGAAAAAAATAAAAGTCACTATTGTCGCGATGGCCGCGGAGGAATATCCGGGATGTGCAGACATCCTGGGCGCCTGTCCTGAGTTCGAAATCGTTGTCCGTTCCGGCGGGCTGTGCGAGTCGGGTAACTGGTCGGCCATTTCCGGTTCCGACGTGCTGGTGTTTGACGAGGTAGCGCTGGCGCAGGAAGGTGCAACCGGGCTGCGCGACATTCAGCACTACCACCCCTTGGTCAAACTCTTGCTAGTTCTCGAAAATCACAATGAAAACAAGATAATGGAGGCGCTTGCCCTGGGATTTTCCGGGATTATCGAACGTGCCTCGCTGCGCTCCATGCTGCGCCGGTCCATCCCGGCGTTGTACTCGGGCGATACCTGGGTGTCGCGCCAGCTGGTACAGTCGCTGCGCACCCGGCTGTTGCGCCTGGACGACGACGATGTGCCAGGGATGCCGGTACACACCGACGCAACTAATAAAATACTCAATTGATTGATGAGCTTAAGTCGCATGTACAGGCGATTGCTGGTCTGTGACAGGCAAGTTGCCCGGGGTCACTGTCTGTCTGCGCTACCGCCAGGCACGGCAGGGTGACTGCCTTGACAGAGACCTGAATCCACTGGCAGGAACTCATCGTGGCCGATCAGCTGATCGGCAACACCGGGACAGGCGACAGGAGTGCAACCGTCGTTCATCCGAGCGGAGCGACGGGGTCGCTTGCCGATGCTCCCGCTGTGGTCGTTGCTTCCATCAGTACGGCCGTCCGGATCGAAGGCAAGTAGCGCTTGTCCGGGATGGACAGACTGTCAGTCTGGCGGCAGTGGGTCGGACGTTCATATCCGATCGCGGGGCAAGTCCGGGTTCGGCCCGGTGATCGATTTCAATATCACGGATGCCGACGCGCTTGGCCGTGCCGGTCTGCCGGCGGGCGAAAGCAACCCGACGGCCCTGGATCCGGACAATGGCAACCCGGGCATTGCTGAGGTCACCGATACCACCATCACCATCATCGACTCGCGGCAAATCGATGGCCATATGAAACTTGCGCTCCGGCTGTGTAATAATCCCCCCTTCCTGATTGCCCCGGAGGGGGAACTGCCGCATCCATGTTTAGACCACTTGAGCTGTTTGTCGGTCTGCGCTACACGCGCACCAAGCGGCGTACCCACTTCATCTCGTTCATTACACTGACCTCCATGCTCGGCATCGCGCTGGGTGTGACGGCACTGATTACCGTGTTGTCGGTAATGAATGGCTTCGAGACCGAGTTGCGCACGCGCATCCTTGGTATGGCGTCACACGCCACCATCTCCCGCTATGATGGCCGGCTCGATGACTGGCAGTCGCTGGCGTCGCTTGTCGAAAACCAGCCACACGTGCTGGCCTCGGCCCCCTATGTCAGCGGCGAATCCATGCTCAGCAACGGCCAGCAGGTAAGTGGCGCCATTCTGCGCGGCGTGGATCCGGCGCTGGAAGGCCGCGTGTCCGACGTGGTCGATCACATACGCGGCGGTGATATTGCACAGCTCACTCCCGGCGGCTACGGCATTATCCTGGGCAGCGAGCTGGCCGCGGCACTCGGAGTGGGTGCCGGCGATGCAATCACCGTGGTTTCCCCCCAGATTACCATTGCACCGACCGGTGTACTGCCGCGACTGCGGCGCTTTACCGTGCTTGCCACCTTCGAGGTCGGTATGTACGAGTACGACCGGGGTGTTGCGCTGGTGCACATGGAGGATGCCGCCAGACTGTTCCGGCTCGATGGCGCTGTCAGCGGGCTGCGCCTGAAAATCGACGATGTGTTCGATGCACCCATGGTGGTGCGCCAGCTGGCTGCGCAGTTGCCGGGTGATTACCGGCTCGAGGACTGGTCGCGCAAACACGCCAACTTTTTCCGCGCGGTGAAGACCGAGAAGCGCGTCATGTTCATTATTCTTACGCTGATTGTCGCCGTTGCCGCATTCAATATCGTGTCCACCCTGATTATGGTGGTAACCGACAAGCGCTCGGATATCGCCATCCTCAGGACGCTGGGCGTCACGCCGCGCTCGATCATGATGATCTTCATCATCCAGGGTGTCGTGATCGGCGTACTGGGCACGGCGCTGGGCGTGGCCGGCGGGGTGGGGCTGGCCCTGAACATCGAGTCCATCGTGCCGGCCATCGAGCGGCTGTTCAACGTGCAGTTCCTGGCGGCGGACGTGTACTACATCAGCGAAGTACCCTCCGAGCTGCACTGGAACGACGTGTGGATCATGGCCTCGGTGGCATTGCTGCTGAGCCTGCTGGCGACGCTGTACCCGGCCTGGCGCGCGGCGCGCACACACCCGGCCGAGGCATTGCGCTATGAGTGAGGTGCTGCGTTGCGAGGGTCTGGGCAAGACTTTCAGGGAAGGCAGCGAGGCCCTGAAAATCCTGCATGACATCGATTTTACGGTCGCGACCGGCGAGCGCATCGCGATCACGGGTGCCTCGGGCAGTGGCAAGAGCACCCTGCTGCACCTGCTCGGCGGGCTGGACCAGCCCACGACAGGACGGGTCATCCTGGCGGGCAAGCCGCTCGCCAGCCTGACGGCGGCGCAGCTCGGACGATTACGCAACCACGAACTGGGCTTCGTTTACCAGTTTCACCACCTGTTGCCCGAGTTCACGGCGCTGGAGAACGTGGCCATGCCGCTGCTGGTGCGCGGCCTGGCACCGGCGCAGGCGCGTCAGCAGGCCACCGCCATGCTGGAGCGGGTTGGCC
>JBATJF010000095.1:0-6832 GCA_049668345.1 Gammaproteobacteria bacterium | reverse complement strand
GTGCCGGGCTGCCGGCGACGGAGCTGCTCGACCTGCTGACGTCGCTGGACGCCTTCCGGCGCAGTGAACGCCTGGCCGATTTCATCGCTGTGTGTGCAGCCGAGGCCCACAGCACGGATCCGGCCTCGCACGATTACCCGCCCGCGGACCTGCTGGAACGGGCCTGGCAGGCAGCGGCCGCGGCCAAACCCGATACGCACGGCAAGTCCGGCCCGGAAATCGGCGATGCGCTGCGTACCCAGCGCATCGCGGCCATCGAGCATGTCATGACATAGCGCAGGCATGGTCATATGTTAATGGCCACGGAATCACACGGAAGTACACGGAAGAAAAACACCCTAAAAACTACGCGGTGCGTAAAACGCACCCTACCCAAGCTTCACCCGCAACCGAGTCTTCGCGTAGGGTGCACTCTGTGCACCATTGGTGAGACTGTGTCGTGAGACGTGAGACGTGAGACGTGAGACGTGAGACGTGAGACGTGAATAGCGTAGCGGCTATTCGCCTGGGCACAAGAGAAAGAACAAAATTCTCTAGTGGCGATTCCTACAAATACATCCAGAACAGCGCCGCACCGAGCAGCAACCGGTAGACCACGAACGGCATCATGCCGATGCGCTCGATCAGCTTGAGGAAGAAATGGATGCACAGCCAGGCACTGACCGCCGATACGCCGGCACCTGTCAGGATGGCAAGCCAGTCGACAGGTGCTGCCTGCTGCACCAGCTTGAGCGTTTCAAAAGCGCCGGCCATCATGATCAGAGGGATCGAGAGCAGGAAGGAAAAACGTGCGGCGGCCGAGCGCGTCATGCCCAGCGCCAGGCCGGCGGTCATGGTGATGCCGGAACGCGAGGTCCCGGGCACCAGTGCCAGCGCCTGCGACAGCCCGATAATCACAACATCGCCGATCCGCAGCGCATGCTCATCGCGTTGCTGGCGACCGCGCCAGTCCGCCACGCCCAGCAGCACACCGAAGCCGATGGTGGCCGCGGCAATGACCAGCGGCGAACGCAACCAGGTTTCGATGACATCATGCAGCAGCAACCCCAGCACCGCCGCCGGCATCGTCCCCAGTATTACGAACCACGCCAGCCGCGCGTCGGCGTCCGTCTGTCGCGAGCCCAGCGAACGCAACCAGGCGATCAGCAGGCGCGATACGTCTTCGCGGAAATACACCAGCACCGCGAGCAGCGTGCCGACATGCACCGCCACGTCGAAAGCCAGCCCCTGGTCGGCCCAGCCCAGCAGCCGCGGCAGCAGGATCAGGTGCGCCGAACTGGAGATCGGCAGGAACTCGGTCAGACCCTGCAGCAGGGCGAGATAGACGGCGTGCAGGTTATCCATGGCGGCGCATTCTGCGCCGTTGCGGGGCTTTTCTCAACAACCCATGCTCGCGCAAAGGCGCAAAGGCGCAAAGAAAGCGTATGCCACAGAGAACACCGAGGGCCACAGAGCAAGAATATATTTCGCAATGACAATGCTGATAGCCATCAATCAAACGATCAAGCGCTTCCTCGGGATTAACTACGCCTGATCCGGGCAACATTAAGCAATGAAAGTAATTTCCCTGTGTTCTCTGTGACCTCCGTGGCAATGGTTATTCTTGGCACCTTTGCGTCTTTGCGCGAGAGAGTTTTCAAAGCCGGTGCCGAAAGTCCTGCCCGCGGAAGCCCGGCATCTCGATATCCAGGTCGCGCGTCAGGCCGATGCACTGGAAGCGTTCGCCCATTTCGCCGGGCAGGATCAGCGTCTTGGCCTGTTGTGCGAGGCGCAGGTAGGCGACGTCATCGAGCTGTGACATCGCCTCCTGCAGCAGCCGGTCGATCCCGCAATCGAGCAGGAAGTGCGCCTGGCTGGTGTAACCGCACACCTCGAGACCGGCATCGACGGCGGCCTCGGCGACGGCCGTGAAATCGACATGCGCGGTGATATCCTGCAGGCCCGGCCACCGCAGGGGATCATCATGCGCGCGCTGGCGGTAGTGACACATGAGTGTGCCGCTGCTGCGCTGCGCGTGGTAGTACTCGCGGCGCGGGTAACCGTAATCGATCAGCAACAACATGCCGCATTCAAGCCGTTCTGCCACGCTGTGCAGCCAGGGCGGCAGGCCGGCGTTGATTTCCGACTCGTAGCCTGCGTCGAGTTCGCATTCATGGACAATGCGCACAATCTCCGACGCAATGTCCGGATCTTCCGCCGCTCGCAACTGCCAGGCAAAACCGTCTTCCGCGCCGCCCACATAAAAAAGTTCGGCACCCTGCCCGTCCCAGCGAAAACGCTCCACCGCCATGGCATCCAGCACCTCGTTGCCCAGCATAACGCCGCGGAAACCGGGTTCCGGCAACTGCTCCAGCCAGGACACGCGCTCACAGAGGTGCGGCAGCTGCACGCGCAGCAATTCCTGCTGGCGCGCGCGAAGCTCTGCGCTGCGTTCGAGAATGCAATAGCGTGCCGGCAATTGCCCCAGGTTGTCGAGCTCGCCGAGCAGGTCCACGGCCAGCCGCCCGCTGCCGGCACCGAACTCGAGAATGTCGCCGCCGGTCTGCGCCAGCACCGCGGCACAGGACTGCGCCAGGCAACGGCCGAACATGGAAGAGAGCTCCGGCGCCGTGACAAAATCACCCCCGGCACCGAACTTGCGCAGGCCCGCGCTGTAGTAACCCAGGCCCGGCGCATACAGGCACAGCTCCATGAAACGGGAAAACGGAATGGCCCCGCCGGCAACATCGATCTCCTGCCGGATCAGCCCGGCCAGCTTCCGGCTGTGCGCACGCTCATGCGCATCCGGCGCGGGCAATTCGCTGGCAGAGTGCATGCCGATCCGGGCTGTCAGCCGACCGGCGGCCAGTCGATCCGCGTCAGCACCTGCTGCGCGTCGTCGAACGCGGCCCACATGTCGGCATAACGCTCGCCACTGGCAGGGTGACGTGCATCGGGTGCGATCTCGGCCAGCGGGTAGAGCACGAAGGCATAGCGGGTGATGTCGGCACGCGGCAGCTTCAGGCGTCCCTGGTCGATGACCAGGTCGTCGTACAGCAGCAGGTCGAGGTCGAGGGAACGTGCCGTCAGTGCACCGGTGCGTTCCCGCCCGCTGCCGGCCTCGATCTCGTGCAGGTGGTTCTGCACCTCCTGCGGCGACAGCTCCGTGTCGAAGCCGACCACCAGGTTGTAGAACGGCGCACTGTCGAAACCGACTGCCGCGCTTTCGAATACCGATGAGCGCAGCAGGGGTCCGTATTCGTCGCCCAGCTGCTGCAGCGCCAGGCTGATGTTGCGCACGCGGTCGATATTGCTGCCGATGCTGACATAGACCCGTGCCACGAAGTATCAGTCCCGCTGGCCGCGCTCGATGATGACACCGACATCGCGCGAACCGCGCACGGCGCCGGGTTTGTGCACGGTGAGGCGCACCCAGGGTACATCGAACTCGTGCAGCACGATTTCGGCGATCTTTTCCGCGAGCGTTTCCACCAGCTGGAACTCGCTGGCCCCGACAAAGGCGATCAGCCGCTTGGCGACCGCCTTGTAGTTGAGCGTGTCCTCGATGGCATCGGTCGCAGCCGCAGCCCGGATATCGGCACCCATCTCCAGGTCAAGGCTGACAGTCTGCCGGACCTTGCGCTCCCAGCCGTAGATACCGATAAGGGTTTCGATACGCAGATCGCTGATGAACACTGTATCCATTGAATTGCCGCCCTGGTTGCCGGCGTTTGAATATAGAGCCTTGACGCCCCGATGACCAGCATCGCCCGGTCGCGCGCGGATTGCGCTTGACGCCGGGACGGTTACCGATTCCAATGAACCGCCATGGACCCCCATTACCTGCTCATCGTCGCCGGCTACCTGTTCGGCTCCATCTCGGCCGCGATCATCGTCTGCAAGTTCATGGGGCTGCCCGACCCTCGCACCGAGGGTTCGCGCAATCCCGGCGCAACCAACGTCGCGCGCCTCGGCGGCAGGAAGGCCGCCGCGCTTACCCTGCTGGGCGACATGCTCAAGGGCCTGCTGCCGGTCGTGGCGGCACATGCCCTGCACGCGTCCGCCACCGTGCTGGCCGGCACCGCACTGGCGGCGTTCCTTGGCCACCTCTACCCGGTGTTTTTCAGTTTCCAGGGCGGCAAGGGCGTGGCAACGGCGCTGGGTGTGACTTTTGGACTGTACTGGCCGGTCGGCCTGCTGGTGTCGGGCATCTGGCTGGTCATGGCGGTGCTGTTCCGCTATTCGTCACTGGCGGCGCTTACCGCCGTGCTGGCGATCCCGGCCGGGTTCGCCTGGCTGTGGCCGGAGCGGCCCCTGATTATCGCCATGTGTGCCATGGTCGTAATGCTGTACTGGCGCCATCGCAGCAACATCGTCAACCTGCTCAGCGGCAAGGAAGGCAAGATCGGCTTCGGCAGGAAATAGCCGGCCTAACATGCGGGTGTAGGGTGCGTTTTACGCACCGCAGCGGTGCACAAAGTGCACCCTACGTCTGACACGCGGGGCCGAGGTATGAAACGAAAATAGAATGGCCACGGAATCCACGGAACAACACGGAAATATCAGATGCAGGATGCATCGTGAGACGTGAGACGTGAGACGTGAGACGTGAACAGCATAGCGAATATTTCCGCAGGTGTGCGGGGACGACATAAAATTGCTGTGTGCTCCCTGCAGCCTGTAACGCTTCTTTACTCTGCGTACTCCGCGTCCCTGCGCGACATTGATTTACCTGGTTCGGCAGGGTGCACTTTGTGCACCGTTACCGGTGCGTGGAACGCACCCTACATATTATTCGCACCCTGCGAACCGGCATCGACCGCCGGCAACTCCTCCAGCGACCAGCGCGGCGTCACCTTGATCGACAGGCTTTCCGACTGCCCGGCGCGAAGTCGGCAATAGCCGGCGTAGGCGATCATGGCACCATTGTCGGTGCAGAACTCCGGACGCGGATAACAGACCCGGCCGCCACGCTCGACCATCAGCTCGCCCAGGCGTGCGCGCAGTCGCCGGTTCGCCCCGACGCCCCCGGCGATGACCAGCGTCGGCAGGCCGGTCTGTTCCAGCGCGCGTCGGCACTTGATCGCCAGAGTATCCACCACGGCCTCCTCGAAGGCGCGGGCGATATCTGCCCGGTCCTGCCCGGTCTGGCCGCAACGCTGCCAGGTGGTCAGCGCAAAGGTCTTCAGACCGCTGAAACTGAAGTCCAGGCCGGGCCGGTCGGTCATCGGACGCGGGAAGCGCAGGCGATCGGGATCGCCCTGCTCCGCCAGTGCGGCCAGCGCCGGTCCACCGGGATAGCCCAGCCCCAGCACCGTGGCGGTCTTGTCGAAGGCCTCGCCGACGGCATCGTCGACGGAATCCCCCAGCAGGCGGTAACGGCCCACCCCGGCGACCTCGACCAGCTGGGTATGCCCGCCGGATACCAGCAGGGCCAGAAACGGAAAGTCCGGCGGATCCGGCTCCAGCATCGGCGCCAGGAGGTGGCCTTCCATGTGGTGCACCGCCACGGCCGGCACGCCCCAGGTCCAGGCCAGCGCCCGCCCGGCTGCCGCCCCGACCAGCAGCGCACCGACCAGGCCAGGACCCGCGGTATACGCCACGCCATCGATCTCACTGCAATTAATACACGATTTATCAATTACTTGCTGAACAAGCGGCAGCAGCTTGCTGACATGGTCACGCGAGGCCAGCTCCGGCACCACCCCGCCATAGCGGGCATGCAGCTCGACCTGGCTATAGAGCGCATGGGCCCGCAGGCCGCGCTCGCCGTCGTAGACGGCGACCCCGGTCTCATCGCAGGAGGTTTCGATGCCCAGTATGACCATGCCCGTATGGTAACCGCCGGTTCTTGTTACACAAGGAAATTTTGCCTTTTGGCCGGGACGTGTATAGAATTCGCAACCCTTGTTAACCTCAACCCGAGCTGTGTTGTATGCCCAATGTCCGTGTAAAAGAAAACGAACCGTTTGAAATCGCACTGCGCCGTTTCAAGCGTTCCTGTGAAAAGGCCGGCGTGCTGGCCGAAGTGCGTCGCCGCGAGTTCTACGAAAAGCCGACGCAGGAACGCAAGCGCAAGATGGCCGCCGCCGTAAAACGCAGCCAGAAGAAGGTTTCCCGCGAGCTGGCACGCCGCGTACGCCTGTACTGATCGCTCCGCTTGCGCATGTCCATCAAGGACCGCATCCAGCAGGACATGAAAGACGCCATGCGGGCCCGGGACAGTGCGCGCCTGGGCACCATCCGGCTGATCATGGCCGCCATCAAGCAACGCGAAGTCGACGAGCGCATCGAGCTGGATGATACGCAGGTCATTACCGTGCTCGAAAAGATGGTAAAGCAGCGGCGCGAATCGATTGCCCAGTTCGAGCAGGCCGGTCGCGACGACCTGGTCGCAAAGGAAAACAGCGAGCTGGAAGTCATCGCTCCCTACATGCCGGCCGCGCTCAGCGAAGCCGAGATCAACCAGTTGATCGATACCGCCCTTGCCACCACCGGCGCCGATTCCATCAGGGATATGGGCAAGGTGATGGCCGAGCTAAAGCCGCAACTCGCCGGCCGGGCCGACATGGGCGCGGTCAGCGCCCTGATCAAGGCCCGGCTGGGCTGATACCCCCGTTCACTGATTGCAATGCGCCTGCAGGAGCGCTTCGCAAGCGCGATTTTTCAGCTGCCTGTAAAAGATCGCGGACGCGGTCCGCTCCTACAACAATAAGATCCATCCGCTGCGGCCATGCTTTGCGCCTTGGCGGCCTGGCGTGACCTTTAACAGCTTCCCTTTCCCTGATATCCCTTCTAACCTAGCAGCATGGCCGGCCGTATCCCGCAATCGTTCATCGATGAACTGCTCGCA
>JBATJF010000094.1:0-11434 GCA_049668345.1 Gammaproteobacteria bacterium | reverse complement strand
GCAGATAGATCCACCCCGTTTGCTCCGTTTTTTGAACCAACGTTTACCCCGAGTATGTTCCTATGTTGCTGGTTTAGACTCGCCCCGGTCAGAACCGGCGAAAGTCTGTCAGGAAACAGTACGGCTCTGCCCGAACTGTTGGTGGCGAATATAAAACCGTGCTCCCCCAGCCTGCTCAGTTCCATCTGTCTGACGACCTCGGACATATCGACGGTCATCACCAGGTAACCCCTGAATTTCGGAATGGATGAGGCAGATTCTATAGACCTGTCTTTCAGGTTCAGTGCGATAGCGACATAAAGCACCAGCTCGTCATTATCCGGATTATGCTGAATACGGCTGAATACACCTTCCTTATGCTCCAAAACTGTTTTTATGAACGGCGTGCCGGCTTCGTTTATCGTGAGGTTGTCAACGGGCCTGTTCACCTGCCTCAGGTCCTCGAAACCATCCGGGAAAATCACCCTGAACTCGTAATATTTCGGGTAAGCAGCCTGATATCCCAGCAATTGCTTCATTAGCAATGGCTGCAGGATCTCGTAACGCTCCTCTTCGCTTTGCGTCACCATGTACCGTCGCAGCAGTTCGTTATTTGAAAACAGGCGTATATTTGATTCAGCACTGCGTACGAATTGATCTGCGTACGACGCATACTGCTCCAGCAGCGTCTCCATCTGCGCCTGCGATTTTTCGACAGCGGTTTGTTTGAGTTGTGAATACGACAGCCAGCCGCTCGCTATCATTGGAATCACAACAATAGGCACAATCAACAGGATGATTTTTAGTCTAAGGCTCAATTGACAGCTTCCAGACAGACTGTACCGGACTGATCACCCGCACCTGGACTACTGAACGATGCCCAAAAATATCTCGTTCCTGATGCGCGTCACTCTCGGTGGCAGTTGCGTATAGATTTCCGACTTGTCGAGCACTTCTTTCGGCGGATAAATTATCTTGTCAGATAAATATTCCTGCGGCAGTAATTTCTCGGCCGCCATATTCGGCGTCGCATAGTAGACAAATTTAGCCAGCTGTGCTGCGTTTTCAGGCTCGTTGAGAAAATTTACAAACTGATAGGCAAGGTTTTTCTTCCTTGATGCCTGACTCACTACCAGATGATCTATCCACAGTTCACTGCCTTCTTCGGGCACCACGTATTCAATGTTGTCGGAATGCTCCTGCAACATGAGTGCATCACCGCTGTATATCATGGATATATACGCATCACCGCTCACCAATGACGAAGTTTCATCCAGAGTGATATACGCATATTCCTTAACAAAAGGCTTCTGCTTCATCAGCTGCTGTTTCGCTTCCTCCAGTTCCTCGAAACTGGTCGAGTTGAGTGAATAGCCCAGCGCTTTAAGTGCTGCACCAATCACGTCGCGGCTTGAACCCACCATCACGATCTTGCCGCGCCATGCCTCATCCGGATTGAACAAATCCCTGTACCCGCGAATTTCACGTCCCACAAGATCTTTCCGATAAACAATACCACTCGTACCCCAGAAAAGAGGCACAGCATAACCTTCGGCATCTGCGAACAGGGTCAGCCACTTTTTATCTATATATTCGAGGTTTGGCACCTCTTTTGCTGACAGTGGCGCCAGCCAGCCCTGTTCAACATATGATCTCATCTGTATACCGTTGACAACGATAACATCGATACCCTTACCCTGGGTTTCGAGCATATAGTTGTCACGGTAGTCATCACTCTCGAAATAGATCTCTGTGACTGTGGCATGATGCAGCTCTTCAAACCTCTTGATCAGCGCGGGATCCATGTATTCAGACCAGTTGAGGAATACCAGCTCCTGTTTGGCGGAGTTTGCATCTGCTGCATGCAGCAGCGAAAAGCCTGGCAGGAGAAGGAACAGAAGAGCCAAAAAAGAACCCGGGAGCATTGTTCTTGTTGTATTCATTAATACCTTGCACATCTAAACGCGCTTTCACTGAAGCAGCGCGCAGGAATCGGGCAAAAAACAGAGTCAGACTGATGGTATGTCGGCGGGTTCTATCTGTCCAGATTAAATTCCGTACCGGGGCATAGGAAGCATAATCCACGCAACTCGAGGCAATCCAGCCGACAATCGGTAGTCGCGGGCGCATGCTCACGGCAACAACACTGCCCCCTCGCGCTTCCCGCTGATTGCCCGCCATCAGCCCGTAATCATTCTGCAAACGTCCGGTTTCCGCTGGTGGGCAACCGCCCGACGCAGCCAGCGGTGACGTCATGCGGTCTGCACGGCATACCTTGTGTTGTAGTACCGCTCCGGCCCCATCGCCTTCAGGACCACCAGCGTCAGCAGTTCTTCGTTGACATCACCATCGGCGGAAAACAGGTTCTGTATTCGACCCGACTTCACACCCGCCGCCTGCATGATCCTGGGTGTCAGCACTTCGCCCATTGAGGAAACCATGCAGCCGTTTGGCCCCACATTCAGCAACACATCAATGCCGTCACGCAACTCGAGGAGCGCCTCTCCCACGTAGGGCGCCAGCTCCCCGACCGGCCGCAGCGTGGGCAACAGTTCCTTCGAGGCCTTGATCAGCTCGGTGCTGGCCGTGGGCATCTCCAGATTCGCCGCCCTGAACAGAGGACGGGCCAGAATGTGTCGCAACATGAAGCGTTTCAGCCTGATCCTGCGCAGCCCGCGTCTTTCCTGCTGCAGGCTATCGCCCTGGTCATGCTGCCCGTTGGAGCTACTCTTGCGTCGACTGCCGGACCCGGCCACCTCGACGGCAGCAAGGCTGTTCAGCTCCGCCTCGTCGAGCATGTATTCCAGGTAGCTCATCAACGGTGTCTGTCCAAGGGTAAAACGCCCGTATCCGAGGGTGGCAAGCAGCATACGCAAGATATCCTCGGCCTGGGATACCCGCATGTAAACCTCACCGGAGATAAAGATTCTCAGCGGTTTCAGGGGTGGCGGCCGCGGGGTAATCCAGGTATCGGCAAAACGCCTGAGTGACCTGGTGAACTCCCTGCCATGCATTCGATACAGCAGGTATTTGAACGGGACGCTGAACGCGCTGTCCAGGTTGACTGCCTCGAGCAGTCGGCGCCCCGTCGACCCGGGACCATGGTAGGACTCCAGCAGATCGTTGATCTCGCGCTTGAGCGCACGGTAATCGTCAAGGAAACACTGGTAATCCTCGTAATCCCGGCAAACAGCGGCACCCTTGAACAGCAGTCCGTGCAGCACCCCCTGCAGGATCGCACCCTGGTAGGCTCTCAGCAGCACCCAGTCCTCGAACCCGGCGTTGTAGTCATCGGTCTCCTTGGCGATCAGGAATTGGAAGATGCCCCCGCCGGGCAGCACGTTGCAGGACGGATGGTCTATGTCAGCGGCCTTCCTGCCGGTTGCAGAGCGGTAGAACAGGAGTTTATGGACATGCGGGTACTGGCCCTGACGACAGGGTCCTGTGCCCTGGCTGTCATAGAACAGCAGCCGTTTTTTTCCGGCAAGCAGGGGATCGCCGGCGCGCTTGCGTCGGACAAAATCTTCCTGTGACCGAAGCAGGTCGGCATAGATACTCGCCAGTGGCGTGCAGACGGCATCACCGGCCACCTTGCGACCGGCCTTGACCAGCTCCTGCAGATCATAGCTTGCGTCGTCATAGTTATCGATGCAGGTATAGCCCGCGCCGCGCAGCACGGCGCACAGCGTACGGTTGTCGGACAGGGTCGGGAAATACAGGACGTCCGTCTCGCGGTTGAGCGGTTCCTGACTCGACAGGCTGTCGATCTTGCGCATCTCGAAGGCACCTTCACCGCCGGCGATATGCAGCTTGCCGTGCAGGCCCTGCTCGAGCTGCTTCACATAGGTATTTACACGGTTTTCGAGGTGCGCAAGCTCCTTGATGACGGCATCGGACTGGATCAGCAGGAACGGCCGCTGTTTCATGATTTCGGAGATATAGTGCGCGGTGACACTGTCCGGGCCGCAGCTGAAGGTCGAGACCTGAACCACCGGCAGCAGCTTGTCTCCGCCGTCTGTCTCGATCCGTCGAAACACGTCACGCAGACGTTCATGGTGCAGGCGCCGGTGCAGGCTGCGATGTGACACCGCGTTCAGGAGGCTGACGATGAAATGGGGATTGCGCCAGTAAATGTGGCTGAAATCCTCGTCCAGGTCCATGTCCAGCACATAGGACGGTATGACAGTCATATGCCTGTCGCGCAGCAGGCGCCGGATATGGCTGTCATAGATGCCGGGATTGAGAATGTACTCGCGCCCGACCACCAGTGCCACCTGGCGGCCCTCTGCAAGGGCTTCCTCTGTCAGATCGGCGGCGAGGTCGGCGGCGTCCTGCCGCAGCTGACGGTGGTCCCCGAGGGCCTGTTCGACGACCGTGTGCAACGCGTCAGCCGTGGGTGCAATGCCGTAGAAACGGAACAGCGCTTCGAGCCGGCCGAACAACTGGTCGCTGATAAATCCGGCATCCAGCCGATCGAGATTGAGGTGGAAGATATGGAACCGCGCGGCCGGGCAGGCCATCCCCGCAAGGTTCATGGCTACCGCTACGCCACCCTGGTTGGTGGTACAGGCCAGACCGCGGCTCTTCCCGCCGGTGGGCAGGGTCTCGATCTGCGGGACGAGGATCATGCCGTGCGCCTCGCAAGCCAGGCGCCGGTACTGGCCCACGGCACCGATCTGCGGCGCGCAGGTATCGATATTCAGGTTGGGTTGGGCATCGGTCAGGTCCTTTTCGCATACCGTGTCGACATGGACAGGAATCCCCAGCTGAACGAAAATCCGCGCCAGAAAATAGGCCCATTCCGAGACAACGAAGCTGCGTGGAATCACCAGTCGTCGCGGATCCTCGCTCCTGGGTTGCCGGCTGTCGATGAAATCCCAGATCTCCCTGTAGGCGTCACGCGGCGGTTTGATGGGCGTCTGGTGTTTTTCCTTTCTGCCCAGCAGTTCATTGATCGCGGTGCATCCTCCCAGGGTAAAGGAGATCTTCTCACCATCTGTCCCATGACATTTGAGCGAGCAGCGGTTGCAGCGTGCCGCAGGATCACCACAGGCGGCCCCCTTGCAGACGATGACATGCTTCTGAAACCGGGTATCGATGAAATCATCCAGGCGTACCCAGGCAAACCCCGGCAGCGAGGCCTGCTGCAGGGTGCGAATCAGACCGATACAGGCGCGATGCCCCGGATTGGGTGGTACCAGGGCATACACCGGCTGGCCCAGGTAGGTTTGCAGACGGTGGGTCACGGCCAGCGGCAGCGGTTCCGAGAGCATGGTCTGTCCATGCAGCAGGACCACCGCGTTGCCGGGCAACTCCAGCTGGGTCCACAGGGACCGCGCCATGTTCTCCACGATGGCCCAGTTCGCCGAGGCCAGTATCTGGTCCCTGGGCACTCCCTGGGCCTGGAGCTTGCTGGCATTCTCCATCAGGAACACGGCGCAGGTGGCATTGATGGCAAAGGAACGGGGGGCCAGATACGCCTGCTCACAGGCCTCGGCGATACTGCCGCTTTCGAACATGGAACTGAGCGTATCCATCAGGCTGCCGGTGCCCGCAGAACATTTCAGGTTCATGGCATTATCGAACAGCTCGGCCTGTTCCAGGGCGATGGTCGAGATCTTGGTGTCCTCACCGCCGATGTCGATCAGGATACAGAACTGTTCATTGATGCCGGTGCAGCCCTGTTCCTTGAGCCGTCGGACGTGACGCCGGGCATGCTCGATGGAACCCCGTGCATGGGCGTAGTTCTCCACCAGCACCGAGATCCGCTCGCCCAGCACCGGATAGATGCGTGCCAGTGCCTGCTGTACCTGGTAGCGCGCTGAACCGGTGATGCCGATGCTGCGTATCTGGAGCTGCTCCACGCCGCTGGCACGCAGGTCCCTGAAGAGCTGCTTCACGGTCTCGATGGTGTCGCCGGCATTGCTGTAGGCCGTCATGAACAGGCTCTCGCCACTCACGGCATCGGCCAGCACGGCCTTGGCCATGGTGGAACCCACATCCAGACCGAGGATGACCGGATGCTCAGCCAGCCGCTGCGGTGTATATGACGGGAGCGGCTCATCCGCCATGCGCAGATAACGACCATTTGCCTCGTAGCGCGATTTCAGTTCTGTGAAGGATGGATACTCCTCCGGCTCGCCGTGGGCGATCAGGCGCCGGTCAGGCTGGGCAAGACTGTCGGCACCGATGCGCTGCACCATCGTGCGCAGCGATTCCAGTATCTGCGTATTCTCCGTATCGAAAGCGATCGCCTGCACGCTGTTGGCGCGCAGCAAGTCCACGGCGCAATCCCTGGCGTATTGCCAGCGAAAGATGCGTCCGGTCAGACAGACCTTCTCGTAACCCCCGGGTAATTTCCTGCAGGCTTTCAGCACTTCCGATTTCAGGGTCGTGGCCAGGGCGATATCCAGGGGGATACCCTGATTCTTGTCTGAAATGGTGGCCGAAGAGGCAAACACCCCGCAGCGGTCGGCCCGTACACTCACACCCTCGCGCCGTTCCCGTCCGGCCTCGCCCAGGTAGGCGGAGAGCAGCGGGTCGACCTCATCACGGCCCAACGCCAGTTTCTGCAAAACACGGTCGAGGTTGATACCGGAACCGGCACCGCAGCGTGGATTGAGCAGCAGCAGGTCGTCCCTGAGCGCCCCGCTGCGATCGATACCGACAAGCAGGTAGCCCGAGGCCGAGAGGTCAAGCATCGCCAGTGAGTTGACGGCACTGTTTTCGGGTAGCGCGAGAAGATCCCGCGCCGCCATCCAGAACAGGGCCGCCGGGAGTATGACCTTGCCGTAGCCCAGGGTATCGCGCACCGTCCCGGCCAGCTTGCCGGTAATATAGACACGCGCATTCGCGCCGTCACCGAAGCGCTCGCCGATCCGGTAGGCAGTGAAGAGTTCACGCAGGTCCCTGTTGCCGGGGATCACGTCATCGAGCAGCACCGAACCATCACCGCCACAGGCACGCAGCCTGAGGTGTCTGACCCCCGCATCGATGAACAGATCGGCAGTTCCGTGCTGCCGGGTCCAGACGGGGTGTGCCTGTGCGTCGTTGCGTACCGTGTCGTCCATTTCAGTCCAGGTCAGTCGTGATCGTAGACGGCTCATAACAGGCAGGTCAGGGAAGCCCGGAGGCACCCATGCAGCCGGAATCGATGCGACGGTCCATCCGGCACATCAGTCAGCACCCTGCCCCGGCATCCGCATTACATGCGCTCCAGGGATACCGTGACTATATTACACGCAATGCCCGGCCGGCTTAAGGAGATTGTCCGACTGGCGAGTAGCGTGGTCTCAATACCGGGTCGGGGATGCACCGCTGTAATCAGCGTAGTGCTGTCATGCACGGAAATGCTGCGGGACCCGGGCATCGATCCGCATGGTGGCCGGATTTTCACGCAGCCCTTGACGCGATGACATGCGAGTCAGGCGTAGATGACGATCATCACAGGCAGAGCGAAACTATTCGCGTACACAGACGGAATGCATCGATCGGCTTGTTTAGCCAATAAACACTGTTATTCATGCAAAACATATCAAATCATGATACGAATCAGACAATATTGACCCGTATCATGTACGAGCACAATTGCGTCGTTTGCCGGGGGCTGGACGCATGGCCGTACAGCAGAACATCCGCGAACACGATGCTGCGACCGCAGGTTGATATCCATTCCACCGTGGATTACCGGTCAGCCGGCCCGCCGGAAAGCAATGGTTCGAGCCCTGTCACCGCCTCGGACCAGGCCGTAACTGTGGCATGCAAGCCGAGTCATTGACCGGCACGCCTCAATCCCGCTCCAGCAACTCGCGCATGCCGGCGAAGTCCTGCTTCTGCTCGTCAGTGACCACCGGGTAACGCAAATCCAGTTGCTTCATGGTCTCCACGATGATCTCGGCGACACACAGGCGCAGGAACGGCTTGTTATCGGCCGGGATTGCGTACCACGGCGCCCAGGGCCGCGAGGTGGCGTTGAGTGCCGACTCGTAGGCCTGCATGTACCTGTCCCAGTGCTGGCGCTCGGCGACATCGCCGCTGGAAAACTTCCAGTTTTTTTCAGGCTCGTCCAGACGCGACAGGAAACGCCTGCGCTGTTCGTCACGCGAAACGTTGAGCCAGAACTTGATGATGACGGTACCGTTCCTGGCCAGGTGCTTCTCGTGATCACGGATCGACTCGTAGCGCTCGACCCAGAGCCGGTCATGATCGATCGTACCCGGCAGTTTCTGGCCCTGCAGGTACCCGGGATGCACCCGCACCACCAGTACTTCCTCGTAGTAGCTGCGGTTGAACACGCCGATGCGTCCGCGCTGCGGCAGGCGCTGCGCCGAACGCCAGAGAAAATCGTGGTCCAGTTCTTCCGCCGAGGGTTGCTTGAACGAGTACACCTGGAATCCTGCCGGGTCGACGCCGCTGAGCGCAGCGCGAATGGTACTGTCCTTGCCGGCGGCATCCATGGCCTGGAATACCAGCAGCACGGAGTGACGGTCCGCGGCATACAGGCGCCGCTGCAACTCGCCCATTTCGTCGATCAGCCGGTCCAGCCGTTTCCTGCAGGCCTTCTTGTCAGGCGCATCCTTTGCCTCGGTGAGTGCGCGCGACACCGCGAAGCTGGCATCGAATGGCACCAGCCAGGGACTGTCAATGTGGACTTGCGGGGCGACGCTCATCGCTATATACCCTTGTTTGATCTGGCATGAAAACTATCAGGCATGCCCGACGCCCGTGCTAATCGAACCCTAGGCCAGCCGGAGCTTGATCTGGTCTACCAGCTCGGCACAGGCGTCCGCACATGCCGTGCACTCGATATGTTTCTCGTGCTTCCTGCATTCCTTTTCGCAGTCCAGGCACACCTGTTCGCAGACCCCGGCATAGGCCTCCAGGTAGCCTGAATTCGCCGCCAGCAGGTAGGAAAAGGCGCCGCATATAGCCTGCATTTCGTGCACCTTCGCGGCACAGTCGGCCAGCGACGTATCGCCCTCCTGAAACGAGACCAGGCAATGGGCGATGCAGCGCTGCCCCTTGTCGAGACAGTTGTTGGCAGCCGCCAGCAACTCGGGCTGCTGCGCACTGTGCTTGCTGTGGTCATGCCCCGGCATGGCAGCCGCAGCGGATCCTGCATATGCCACCGTTGCTGCCGCGCCCAGCCCCAGCAGCAGCTCCCTGCGGGTCAGACCGGCGTTTTCCGGATGAAAGATGTTTTTCGAAGTCTGTTCTGACATGGCACATACCTCCGGTTTTCAGGGACACGGAGTGTATCCCTGCACGATGTGAAGACAGCTTGCAGTTAAACATAGCAGCAATCCTGGCCCTGTAAAACAACAATGGAAAAGGTCGCGGACGCGGTCCGCTCCTGCACGTATAATCTGCACTCCAGGGAGTAGTGATTTCCCTGTGCCCTCTGCGCTCTCCTTGGCAATAGTGACTTTGCGTGCCCTGCGTCTCTGCGCGAGTGTTCATTCATCAAGACGGTATATACACCGCCAGCAACTGCAGCACGCCCGCCGCGAACAGGCCGGCGATCAGGTCGTCCAGCATGATGCCGAAGCCGCCGTGCACCTCCCGGTCGAACCAGCGGATCGGCCAGGGCTTGAGCACATCGAAGAAGCGGAACAGCACGAAGCCGATGGCGATCCACAGCCAGCCGGCCGGGGCCAGCGTCATGGTCACCAGGTAGCCGACGATCTCGTCCCAGACGATGCCGGGGTGGTCGTGCACACCCAGGCGTGTGGCGGTGTGTGCGCAGATCGCGATGCCGGCCACGAACAGCGCTGCCGTCAGCGCCAGGTAGGCCGGCCAGGCCAGTGTCTGCACCAGCAGGTACACCGGAATCGCCACCAGGGTGCCGGCGGTACCCGGCGCCTTCGGCACCAGGCCGCTGCCGAAGCCCAGCGCCAGCAGGTCCACCGGGTGCAGCAGCAGGCGCGGCGAAACCGGCTCAGCCATCGATAAAATGCAGATAACCGCGACTGGCCGGCTGGTAGTCGCTGCCGTCCCGGTAGAGGCAGCGGATGCCGGGCTCCTGCTCGATCACGCCGATGGCCGTGCAGCCGCAGGCCAGCCCGCCCAGGCGCTGCTCCACCTCCGCACACTGCGGCGGGGGCACGGTAAAACACAGCTCGTAATCGTCGCCGGCGCCGAGCGGCAGCTCGTAAAAGGGCGGGCGGGCGCCCGGCCCCGGTTGTTCGATGGCCTCGAGAAAGGCCGGTGAATGCGGCAAGGCATCGATGTCGATGCGTGCCCCCAGGTCATCGTGCTCCAGCAGGTGCCCCAGATCGGCCAGCAGGCCATCGGATACATCGATCACCGCGCTGGCATGCCTGCGCAGCGCCAGGCCGGCCTCGATACGCGGCTGCGGATAATCGAGGCGCTTGCGCAGGCCCTCGTTCGCGGCGCTGCGCAGTTGCAGGGCCAGACCGGCATCGCCCAGCGTCCCGGTGACGTAGACCCGGTCGCCGGGTTGCGCGCCGGTCCGGCGCAGTGCCTTGCCGTTGCGGATGAAGCCGTGGGTCTGCACGGTCACCGTCAGCGGGCCATGCGTGGTATCGCCGCCGACCAGCTGCACGTGGTAATGGTCCGCAAGCGCGAAGAAGCCGCGTGCGAAATCGGCGAGCCAGACGGGATGGTATTCCGGCAGCGTCAGTGCCAGCGTCGCCCAGGCCGGCTCGGCACCCATCGCGGCGAGGTCGCTGAGGTTCACGGCCAGCGCCTTGTGGCCGATGGCGGCCGGCGGCGTGTCCGCGCTGAAATGGACACCGGCGACCAGCGTGTCCATACACACGACCAGCTCGGCCCCGGCGGGCACCAGCAGCAGCGCGGCATCATCGCCCACCCCCAGCAGCACATCCTCGCGCGCCACCGGCTGGCGCGTGAAATGCTGATTGATGATGTCGAACTCGTCGCCGGGCATGTAGCTAGTGATTGCTGGCCCGGTGTGCGTGCCTGTCAACTTCGACGGCCCTCAGGGTGCGCGCCGCCTTGTCCAGTACCCCGTTGACGAAGGTATGCCCCTGCTCGGCACCGAACTTTTTGGTCAGCTGCACGGCCTCGTTGATCACCACCCGGTAGGGAATCTCCACTCGGTGGACCAGCTCGTAGAGGGCGATGCGCAGTATCGCGCGCTCGACCGGGTCCAGCCGCGCCAGCGGGCGGTCGATAAATTTCGTTATATTATTATCAATACTTTCAATATTCTTTGTGACATTGTTGAACAGATCTATGAAATAGTCCTTGTCGGTTTTCGAGAAATCCTCGGACTCCAGGAACTGGTTGCGGATGTCGTGCAGGGCGGTGCCGGACAGGTCCCATTGATAGAGGGCCTGCATGGCGTAGCGGCGCGCGCGGGCACGGGCATGGGGCGATACGGTCACGGGCTGCAAGGGCCCTAGCTTTCCAGGGTACGCAGCAGGTTGATCATCTCGATCGTCGACATGGCCGCCTCCGCGCCCTTGTTGCC
>JBATJF010000093.1:0-14795 GCA_049668345.1 Gammaproteobacteria bacterium | reverse complement strand
CAACCATGCCCGTCACCGAGCGGTCGCCGATGGTGACCAGGAAGGTCTTGTCCGCCACCGCGGGCAGGCGCAGCACACGATACGCCGCCTCGTGCACATCGAGGTCGGTGCAGGCGAATTCCTTATGTGCGACCGCCCGGCGCTGCACGTCGCGCTGCATCTTCGGCGGCTTGCCCAGCAGCAGGCTCATCGGCAGGTCGATGGGTGAATTGTCGAAATGACTGTCGCTCAGCAGCAGCCGTTGCTGCTCGGTGGCCGTGCCCAGCACCGCATACGGGCAGCGCTCGCGCCGGCACATGCGCTCGAAGTCCTCCAGGTGCGCCTTGTCGATGGCCAGCACGTAACGTTCCTGCGACTCGTTGCACCACACCTGCAGCGGCGTCATGCCGGGATCGTCGTTGGGAATGCTGCGCAGCTCGAAGCTGCCGCCGCGGCCGCTGTCGTTGACCAGTTCCGGCACGGCATTGGACAGGCCGCCGGCACCGACATCGTGAATGGACACGATCGGGTTGGCATCGCCCAGCGCCCAGCAGGCATCGATCACCTCCTGCGCGCGCCGTTCCATCTCGGGATTGCCGCGCTGCACGGAGGCAAAATCGAGTTCCTCGGCACTGGTGCCGCTGGACATGGACGAGGCGGCGCCACCGCCCAGGCCGATCAGCATGGCCGGGCCGCCCAGCACCACGATCGGCGTCCCGGGCGGGATGGTGCCCTTGTCCACGTGTCCGGCACGGATCATGCCGCAGCCGCCGGCCAGCATGATCGGCTTGTGGTAGCCGCGCAGCTCGGGGCCGCTGGCACCGGGCACCTGTTCCTCGAAGGTGCGAAAGTAGCCGCACAGGTTGGGGCGGCCGAATTCGTTGTTGAAGGCAGCCGCACCGAGCGGAGCCTCGAGCATGATTTCCAGCGCCGAGGCAATACGTGCCGGCTTGCCGTGGTCGGTTTCCCAGGGCTGCTCGAATCCCGGGATGCGCAGGTTCGACACGGAAAAGCCGCACAGCCCGGCCTTGGGCCTGGCACCGCGGCCGGTCGCGCCTTCGTCGCGGATCTCGCCGCCGGAACCGGTGGCCGCACCCGGAAACGGCGAAATGGCCGTGGGATGGTTATGGGTCTCGACCTTGACGACGAGATGCGCCGGCTCGGCGTGTTCCGCGTAACCCTGGTCGTGCGGGCGGGCAAAGAAACGCTGCACGGGGTAGCCTTCCACCACGGCCGCGTTGTCGCTGTAGGCGGACAGGATGCCGGCCGGGCTGGCCCGGTAGGAGGCGCGGATCATGTCGAACAGGCTGCTGTCCTGCGCCTGTCCGTCGATCAGCCAGTCGGCGTTGAAGATCTTGTGCCGGCAGTGTTCCGAGTTGGCCTGCGCGAACATCATCAGCTCGATGTCCACCGGGTTGCGCCCCAGCGCGGTGAAATTCTCCACCAGGTAGTCGATCTCGTCCGCCGACAGCGCCAGGCCCAGCTCGCGGTTGGCAGTCTCCAGCGCGGCGCGGCCACCGCCCAGCACGTCGATGCGTTCACAGGGCGCCGGCACCGCGTGACGGAACAGCGCACGCGTGTCGTCGACGCTGGACAGCACGGTCTCGGTCATACGGTCGTGCAATAGCGGCAGCAGGACAGTGAACCGCTGCCGGTCCGGCAGGCTGCCGGTTGCCGGCGTGAACCGGTAGACGATGCCGCGCTCCACGCGGCGCACCTTGTCCAGGCCGCAGTTGTGCACGATGTCGGTGGCCTTGCTCGACCAGGGCGAGATGGTGCCCGGGCGCGGCACCACGACAAGCGCCGGACCATCGGCCGGCGCGGCCGTCTGGTGCGGCCCGTAATGCAGCAGTTTTTCCAGGATATCGCGCTCGTGCGCGGAAAGCGGCTCATCGAGCTCGGCAATGTGCAGGTAGTCGGCAGCAAGCCCCGCCAGGTCCGGTAACAGTTCGCGGCACTGCCCGAGCAGCTTGTCGAGACGGAATTGAGAATGGGCGGGACAACCGCGCAGGTACAGCATTACGACTCCAGGACAGGACCCCCGTGAAGCGGGGAATGATACTGGATCACCCCGGCAAAGTCAGCGCGGCCGGCAGCTGCAATCCGTGGCCACCGGTCCTGAATACTCCACCGGCCAGAACCGGTGGCTTCAGGTTCCGGCTAGAAGCCGGACAGATCGGCCATGCGGCCGATTCAACCCGCCGCCTCAGGGGAACGCCGGGGAGTGGGACTGGAAATGCAGGTTGCGTTTCACGCACGGACAACGGTGCGCACAGCGCACCCTGCGATCATACAAACACTTTTTGCGAGGCCCTGCGCAAGAAGAAGGGGTGCCGCATTTATTTCCGTGTCATTCCCTGTGATTCCGTGGCCTTTATTGTTTGCAGGGCGCACTCCGTGCAACGTTCACAGTGCGTAAAACTGAAGGAGATTGGATTTTATTTTTCCGTGTTCTTCAGTGGATTCCGTGGCCATTATTGTTTGCAGGGTGGACTCTGTACACCGTTGCCGGTGCGTGAAACGCACCCTACGTCCGGGCATTACTTTTCCGTGTTCGTCCGTGTGCTTCCGTGGCCAATCAATTCACGCCTCACTCCATGGAGTATGGCAGGCGGCGTGGCGCAGGCGAGACCTGCAGGATGCGCTAGCAGACGGCCCGCCATTCGAGACCGGCATCCTGATCGGCGACGCCGATCCAGTGCGGTTCGCAGTCGAGCGCGACCGACAGCGCCGCGCGCGCCAGTTCCGGGCTGTTGTTCCGGTCACTCAGGTGGGCGGCAACCAGGTGCTGCAGGCGCGAGGTATCGACTCGCGCGAGCAGTTCGCTGGCCTGGGCATTGCTCAGGTGGCCGAGCGGTCCGCCGACGCGCTGCTTCAGCGAGGCGGGATAGGGTCCGCACGCCAGCAGCTCCGCATCGTGGTTGCACTCCAGCAGCAGCGCGTCACAGTGATCGAGGCATTCGACGATGTGCGGCGTCATGCGACCGGTATCGGTGATCACGCCCAGCCGGCGCGCGCCATCGCCAAACACGTACTGGCATGGCTCGCGGGCGTCATGAGGCACAGTGAACGGCGTAACCTGCAGGTCATCGATGGCAAATGCCTGGTGGCCGTCGCAATAGCGGATGTCGGGCAGATCGTTGTCACGCAGCATGCGCCAGGTACCGCGCGTCAGCCACACCGGGAGGTCGTACTTGCGCGCCAGCGCGGCCACACCGCGCACGTGATCGCCGTGTTCATGCGTCACCAGCAGTGCACTGAGTTGCTGTGCGGATCGATCGAGGCGCGCCAGGCGGCGCTCGGTCTCGCGGCAGGAAAAGCCGCAATCGACCATCACCAGGGTGTTGCCCGCCTCGACCAGGGTGGCATTGCCGCGGCTGCCGCTGCCCAGCGAGGCGAAGCGCATGCCTAGCAGCCGGTCCGGACAGCGCTGAACCTGCTGCCAAACCGGGATGACGGCCCACCGACACGCCTGTCCCCGTCAAACAGCATCCACGATACTCCCCGCATGCGTAACCGTCTGCTCTCGCCATGCCACTGTCTCGCGACGGTCGCCATTACCCGGACAGGCGCCTAGCGGAGCTGCTCTTCCAGCAGGGTCAGAATACGTTTTGCCGTGGGGCTGGTTTCGCGCTCGCCCTTGCTGTTTTTGACGATGGCATGCGTGTCCGCACCGCTCGCCTGCAGTTCGATGCGGTACTCGTCGCCGTCCTTGTCATCGTCCGACGACCAGAACGCGAGCTTGTTGAGAATACCCTTCTTGTCCTGCTCGCCGAGCGGATCGTTATACTTGACGTAGTAGGTTCCGCTGGAACGGTCGCGATCCTGTACGGTGAAGCCGATCCGGTCGAGCGCCACGCCGGTACGGCGCCAGGCACGCGAGTAGTCTTCCTTGATGATCAGCATGGACCCGCTGCTGTCAGTCAGCAGTTCCGCGCGTACCTGTGGCTCCGTGCGCTGCGCCAGCAGGGTCTGCGCCTTCTGTTGCTCGACGCCGAGGAAGACCAGCATGCGCTTGATCATTTCCGCCTCCAGCTCGGGATCGGAGGGGCGCGGTTGCCAGGTGGACGCGGCATCGGCGGCGCCGCCCTTGATGACTTCCTCGACACCGCGATGGGTCAGGAAGATCTCGGTGGTACCGGGGTCGCTGCCCCGCTCCAGGCGCACCCGGTACTTGTCACGCGTGGCGGCCGAGTAGACTGCATCGATCGCCTTGCCGATCAGCTTGCGGATCGGGCCCTGCGGGATGTCGGCACGGTTCTCGCTCCAGTCGGTTTCGAGAATGCCGAGCCGCGGGTCCTCGAGCCTGAGCAGGAAACCCTCCTGCAGCCAGAATTCCCTGACCCGCGGCCAGAGCTGTTCCGGGGTGCCCATCACGACCAGCCATTGCTGGTCACCATTGCGTTCCACACGCACGTCGGAACTGACCGGCATCACCCCCGTGGACTCGCGTGCCGGCTGGGTCGCGCCGAAATCCGACAGCGTGGCCTGCGCCGCGCTGAGCTGCTCGGGCGCCTCGTTGATGGTGGAGGAAGACAGCTCCGGCGGCACCTCGAGGGTGTCGATCGCCTTGCTCTTCTTGTAGTCGATCTTGTCGCGTCCCGGCGCCACCTTGTCCATGATGCCGCACGAGGCCAGTAGCAGACCGGCCAGCATGATCCCGAAAGCTCCGGATATGGATTTGCACTGCATAGATTTACCCTGCGGTTAGCGGCACGCCGGCCTGCCGGAGCGCCTGCCTGATTGTTTCATGGTGCCTCTCCGCCAGCGGCGTCAGCGGCAGCCGGATGCCGGGAGGAATCATACCCATTTCGTACAGCGCCCACTTGACCGGAATCGGGTTGGACTCCACGAACAGCGTGCGGTGCAGAATCTCCAGCCGGCTGTTGATGGCTTCCGCTGCCTGCCGGTCGCCACGCATGGCCGCCGCACAGAGTTCGTGCATCGCCGCCGGCACGATGTTGGCCGTGACGGAGATGTTGCCCTTGCCACCCATCAGCATCAGCTCCATGGCCGTGGCATCATCACCGCTGTAAATTGCGAAATCCGCGCCGCAACGCTGCATGATGTCGCGCGCACGCTCGAGGTTGCCGGTCGCCTCCTTGATGCCGATGATGTTCTCGACCGGCGCGAGCCGCGCCACCGTTTCCGGCAACATGTCGATCGCGGTTCGTCCGGGCACATTGTACAGAATCTGCGGCACCGGTACGGCCTCGGCGATAGCCAGGTGATGCCGGTACAGCCCCTCCTGGGTGGGCTTGTTGTAGTACGGCGTCACCAGCAGGCAGGCGTTGGCCCCCGCCTCGTGCGCACAGCGGGTCAGCTCGATGGCCTCGCGGGTGGAATTCGCACCGGTACCGGCGATGACCGGTATCCGTCCGGCGGCCATGTCCACGATGCGCCGGATGAGGTGACAATGCTCTTCCTCGTCGAGGGTGGCGGATTCACCGGTCGTGCCGACCGCAACCAGGGCGTCGGAGCGCTGGTCCACGTGGAAGTCGACCAGCCGCTGCAGGCTCTCCTCGTCGATGGCACCATCCACGTGCATCGGGGTCACCAGCGCCACAATACTGCCTTGAAACATTACCGAATTCTCCGCGCACGGAAGAAAACCGACATGGTACTGGCGGCACCTGCGACTGACAAGGCAATCCTGCGAAAGGCCCGGAGCACCACGCGGGACGTGGCAAAAGTGGTAAACTGGCCCTGACTGCAGCTATGCTCCCTGACGTCTCCGGAAACCGATGAATGAACGAAAAATCCGCATCCAACAACCATCATCTGGTCATCGCCGCGCTGGGCGAAGACAAGACCGGCCTGATCGACGAGTTTTCGCGCTGCATCCTGCAGAGCGGCTGCACCATCAGTGACAGCCGCATGGCCGTGCTGGGCGGCGACTTCGCCCTGCTGCTGCAAGTAGCCGGCAACTGGAACAATATCGCCAAACTGGAGGACCAGCTGCCGGGACTGGAACAGCGGCTGGGTCTCACCATCACCGCACACCGCACCTCCGAACGCGCCGGCAGCCGGGACCTGCTGCCCTACGGCGTCGACGTCGTGGCGCTGGACCAGCCCGGCATCGTGCACAACCTGGCCAGGTTCTTCTCCCGGCGCAATATCAACATCCAGGAAATGCTGACGACCAGTTACTCGGCCGCGCATAGCGGCACGCCTATGTTCTCGGTGCACCTGACCGTCGAGATACCGGCGAGCCAGCAGATCTCCGCGCTGCGCGAGGAATTCATGGAATTTTGTGACCAGCTCAATCTCGATGCCGTGATCGAGCCGGTCAAGGGCTAGCAACTTTATAATGGCCACGGAAACACACGGAAGAACACGGAAATACAAAGCAAATATAAACCCCCATCATTAATTTCAGTGTGTTTCCGTGGCCATTTCAATTTCTGGAAATACTGGCAGAAAGTAAAACCAATCCATAGCCTATTATTCCGTGGGTTCCGTGGCTATTTTTACTGGGTTAATGGCCACGGAATCCACGGAAGAACACGGAAACATGACAAACCTTTCGGTGTAGTTCCGTGTGTTTCCGTGGCCATTTAAATTTCCGGAAATACTGGACAAGGGTACCAAGGGGGCAGACCATTTTTCATACATAGACTTTCAATCAGCAGGTGTCATCCACACCCGTAACCACTCTTTCAATGAAGGAGCTGCACAGACATGAGCAAGGTAAAGATCGGCAAGAAGGTGCCCGATTTCCGGTTACCCGCAACCGGAGACAGGGAGATCGCGCTCTCCGACCACCTGGGCAAACGCGTGGTGGTCTATTTCTATCCCAAGGACAGTACCCCGGGCTGCACGACCGAGGGTCAGGATTTTCGCGACAGCATCCCTACCTTCAGGCGCCGCAACACCGTGATCCTCGGCATCTCACGCGACAGCATCAAGTCCCACGAAAATTTCAAGGCGAAGCAGCAATTCCCGTTCGAATTGTTGTCGGACGCCGACGAAAAGGTCTGCAAGCTGTTCGACGTCATCCGTGAAAAGAACATGTACGGCAGAAAGGTGATGGGCGTTGAGCGCAGCACCTTCCTGATCGACGAGCAGGGTATGCTGCGCCGGGAATGGCGCAAGGTTTCGGTCAAGGGGCATGTCGCGGAAGTGCTGGACGCGATCAAGGAACTGTAGCCCGCATCGCTCACCGGGGTCCCGGAGAAGGTGAGACCGCGTAGCGTCGAGCGGCTGGCCTGGGCCATGCTGGTCGCTACCGGCATGGCCCAGGCCAGAACCGAGAGCAATGCAGGGAGCAGTTGCCGAAGGCTCCCGGCGCCAGGGGCGAATTACGGGTTCTGCGCGTCGGCAGTTGCCTGTCCGGTACCCTGCTCCGCCTCGCCCTCTTCCCTGGCCTTGCGCGGCCAGGCCTGCATCACGGCCTGCACCAGGGTGGCAAGCGGGATGGCGAAAAACACGCCCCAGAAACCCCACAGCCCGCCGAACACGAGAATGGCGATGATGATCGCCACCGGATGCAGGTTGACGACCTCGGAAAACAGCAGTGGCACGAGCAGATAGCCGTCCAGCATCTGCAGCGCAACGTAGGCCGCCAGCAGCCAGCCGAAGTCCGGGCTCCAGCCCCACTGGAACCAGGCGATCATGGCCACCGGCAGTGTGACCACCACCGCCCCGATATAGGGGATGATGACGGACAGCCCGGTCATGGTCGCGAGCAGCAGCGCATAGTCCAGGCCCATCAGGGTGAAGGTCACGAAGGCCGCGCCACCGACGATGAAGATTTCCCACACCTTGCCGCGCACATAATTGGATACCTGGATGTTGACGTCCCTGGCGACCACGTCGACCAGCCGGCGTTGCTGCGGCAGCCGGTGGCTGAACCAGCCCATAATGCGGTCCTTGTCCTTGAGGAAGAAAAACGCCAGCACCGGCACCAGGACGATATACACCAGGATCGTGATCAGGCCGAACACCGCAGGCAACGACAGCGACAGCACGCGCTGGCTCAGCTCGGTGATTTCCGTACGGATGGTCGCACCCAGGTCATTGACCTGCTCGACCGTGAAGACGGCCGGGTATTTTTCCGGCAGCTGCAGCATCAGTCCCTGGACCAGCGCGATAATGTCCGGCAACTGCCGGAGCAGTTGCGTGACCTGGACGGACAGCCGCGGCACCAGCCAGATCAGGGCAAAGGCCAGAAAGGACATGAACAGCAGGAAAACCAGCACGACCGCCGATAAACGTGGCGCACCTAGCCGGTGCATCTTCTCGACCACGCCATCCAGCAGGTAGGCAATCACCACGCCGGCCAGTACCGGCGCCAGCATCTGGCCAAGGGTCAGCATGACAATGAACCCGGCCGCCAGCAATACGGCGAGGATCACGGCATGGGGATCGGACATGGTACGCTGGTACCATTCGTACACGATGTTCACGCACTAGCCTCCGCTTGCGGCTTTCAGTTGCCGGTAATGCTGCGCGAATATTTCTTCCAGTTCATCGATGACCGGCGCGGCATCGGTCCCGCGCATGATATGGGTCGCCACGATATCGGAGGTGGCGCTCAGCATCTCGCTCTTGTCGAGCATCGGATATGTGCGTGCAAGGCGTTTGAGTCCGGCCACGATCGATTCCTTCGCCGGACGTTCGATCGGTTCGGGATCCGTAATCACACGCGGTGCACGCGGCGCCTGCGGCGTGACGCGCGTCGAGTCTGGCGCCCGTGCGGCGAGAAATTCCGCGAACGCCAGCAGGCTGGCCTGGTCACCGGCATCCAGCCGGCTGAATATCTCGAGCAGGTTCTGTTGCGTGTTCATGTTCGTGTCAGTGCAGGCAGGAGGCGACTAGCCATCATCCTTGTGTGACAGGCAGTAGGCGCGCGCGAATTCCAGCAACTCGTCCATGGCACGCTGGCGGAATTTCTGTTTCTGGTGCACGAAGGAAAACGGGCGTTCCAGCGGCGGGTCGAGTTCCAGCGCCACCAGCGTGCCGAGCTGCAGTTCCTTGTGAATGGTCACTTCCGAGACGATGGAGACGCCCATGCCCGCTTCCACCGCCCCCTTGATGGCCTCGGGACTGCCGAGTTCCATGGCAATATTGAGATCAGTGGCCTTGAGACCCGCCTCGGCGATGTATTCCTCGATCACCTCCCGGGTACCCGACCCTTCCTCACGCGCAATGAAGGCCTGGTTCTGCAGCTCCTGCAGGCTGACCTTGTGCTTGCCCGCGAGCGCATGCTGCGGCGGCACGATGGCGACCAGGCGGTCGTTGCGGCAGTTCTCGACGACCAGGTTCTTGTTCACCACCGGCGCCTCGACGACGCCCAGGTCGATATCGTTGTTCTCGACCATGTGCACGATGCCGTCCGAATTGGACACCTTGAGATGCACGTTCACATCCGGATACTTTTTCTTGAAGTCGCCAAGCAGCGCCGGCAGCATGTATTCCGCGATAGTGGTGCTGGCACCGATGATCAGCACGCCGCTGATCTCGCCGGTCATGTCGCGCACGGCATTGTCCATCTTGGCGTACAGGTCGAAGATCTGCGCCGCGTACTCGTAGACGCGCTCGCCGGCAGCGGTCAGGCTGATGCGGTTGTGGGTGCGGTCGAACAGGCGCGTGTTGAAGTATTCCTCGAGCTGGCGCACCTGGAAGGTCACCGCCGGCTGGGTCATGTGCAGACTCTCCGCCGCCTTGGTAAAGCTGAGCAACCGGGCAACGGTGTGAAAAACCTGTAATCTGCGATCCGCCATGTTGTTTCCTGTTCCCGCGACGGACATCGATGTCCGCGGAGCATCTTTCTAAGTCATTGAGACTATAAAGTAAACAGCAATCAGACTCCAATGCTTCCGGCACGCTTGCCGGGTGCAGTCACGATGCCGGCAGCGGGCAGGCAACACGGCTGATCGTACCTGCAACTGTCGCGGCGAAACATGCCGCCAGGCGGACATTGCGCCACGCCGACCGCCCCTGCAGTGGCGCCTCAACCTGCGCTGGACCTTGCTTTTTTCTATTGTTTTTCAGTTAGATATAATCATTCACGTGATACACTGGCGCCCCCCCGGTACAGCGCTGCAGGAACGCGATGCCATGACCGGCATGTGCGTATATCGAACACGACCCGTACATCACCTGTCCGCGCAGGCCAGTCACGACAGACCGCGAATCAGCATGAACTGCCGGCCTGAACCGGCGGTCTGACTGGCTGGCATGTGCAGCGTGGCTGCCGTTACCATTGCCCGCTCACGGCAACCGGCCCAGCGACTCATGCCACTGCCGCCAAACACACCGGGAGATACCGATGACGAACAGATTTTACCTGCTGCCGGCATTGCTGCTGTGCCTGCTGCCGCTGGTAACCAGCGCCGAAACACCCGAGGAAAAGGCGCTGGCCATCGCCGTGGAAGCCGACCGGCGCGATTCCGGTTTTGGCGACTACACCAATGACATCAGGATGGTGCTCAGGAACAAGCAGGGCCAGGAAAGCAGCCGGGAAATCCGTTCCAAGACGCTGGAAGTGGCAGACGACGGCGACAAGATACTCACCATCTTCGACGCACCACGCGATGTCCAGGGCACCGCCCTGCTCAGCTTCACGCACCGGGAAGGTCCCGATGACCAGTGGCTGTACCTGCCGGCGTTGAAACGTGTCAAGCGCATCGCCTCGGACAACAAGTCCGGGCCGTTCATGGGCAGCGAATTCGCCTCCGAAGATATCACCTCGCGCGAGGTCGACAAGTACACCTACAAGTATCTGCGTGACGAGCAGCTCGACGGCATGGACATGTTCGTCTTCGAGCGTTACCCGAAGGACGAAAAATCCGGCTATACCCGCATGATCATCTGGGTGGACAAGGAACACTACAAGGAACGCAAGATCGAATACTACGATCGCAAGGACAGCCTGCTCAAAACACTGCTGTTCACCGATTACCACCTGTACGACGACAGGTTCTGGCGCGCGCATGACATGTACATGGAAAACCACCAGACCGGCAAGAGCACGCGCCTGCTGCAGACCGGTTTCAAGTTCAACGTTGGACTGACCGAGCGGGACTTCGACCAGAACTCGCTCAAGCGCGCCCGCTAGGCCACCCTGCCCGTGTCCAGACTGTTGTGCATTGCCGTTTGCCTGCTGGCGGCGGCCACCGCCCGGGCCGGCGAGTGGCGCGGCTATATGGCCGGCGAGCTGCTGGGTTTTATCGAGGACCCGGCGCAGCCGGCGCAGCATAACGGCTATGCCTCGCTGGCGATCGAGCCCGAATACTTCCACGAATGGAACGACCGCCACGACCTGTTCACCTTCAAGCCCTACCTGCTGGTTGATTCACACGATTCACGCCGCACGCATGGCGACCTGCGCGAGCTGTCATGGGTTCACGCGGCGCGTGACTGGGAAACCAATATCGGTATCAGCAAGGTCTACTGGGGCGTCACCGAAGCGGCGCACCTGGTCGATATCATCAACCAGACCGACCTGGTGATCAACGAGGACGGCGAGGACAAGCTCGGGCAACCGATGCTGAAACTGGCGCTGATCCGCGACTGGGGCGTGCTTGACCTGTTCGTGCTGCCGGGCTTCCGCGAGCGCACCTATCCGGGCCGTGAGGGCCGGCCGCGTTTTGCGATCCCCGTCAGCAAAGATGCACTGTACGAATCAGGCGCCGAAGACCGGCATACCGATTTCGCAGTGCGCTGGTCGCATTCCATTGGTGCCTTCGATATCGGCCTCGCCCACTTCGCCGGCACGTCCCGCGAGCCGCGCTTCATCGCCCTGCCCGGCGCCATCAGCGGCCTGGCAATCAGCGAGATCACGCCCTACTACGAACTCATCAACCAGACCAGCCTGGACCTGCAGGCCATCACCGGCGGCTGGCTGTGGAAGCTCGAAGCCATCATGCGCAGCGGCCAGGGCAAGCGCATCCGCTCCTATGCCGGCGGCTATGAATATACCTTCGTCGGTGTCAGGGAATCCGCGATCGACGTCGGGATCATCACCGAGTACCTGTATGACAGTCGTGGTGACAACATCGACCCGGCACCCATCCTTGCCAGCCAGCCGTTCACCCTCTCTCCCTTTCAGAACGACCTGGTGCTCGGCACCCGTATTACGCTCAATGACGCGGCCAGCTCGGAATTACTGCTCAGCGTCGTGATCGATCTCGAGGGTGGCGGACAAAGCTACAACCTGGAAGCCAGCCGCCGCCTCGGCGATGCCTGGAAGCTGTCACTGGAGGCGCGCGGACAGGCCAACATCCCGGACAACAACGTCTCCTCGAGTTTTGCCGACGACACCCGGGTACGCATGGAACTGGCGCGCTATTTCTAGTGGCAACCCGTCGCTGAGACGCCTGCCTCGTTACTCTCGTAGTCGTTCGTGAATTCACGCCGGGTATATTCTTCGAGGCCTATATGCCCAGTTGCAGCACATCATCTATTAAGCTAAATGACCCCCGGCAAAGCCGGGGGCTTATCAGGTGAGCGCCGCAAAGGCGCCGATAACACCAGGCGCCGCCCAAGGCGGCCCTACAGTCCAAACTTCATCTGGTCGTAACGCTCATCCTCGGATTCCTGATTACGGATATACGCCCGAACCATCGCCTCATCCAGTCCCACCGTCGAAACAAAATACCCGCGGGCCCAGAAATGCTCACCGGTAAAATTGCGCTTCCTACCGCCAAACCGCCGTGCCACCTGAATCGCACTCTTGCCCTCGAGATACCCCACCACATGCGAAACCGCGTACTTCGGCGGAATGCTGATACACATGTGCACATGATCCGGCATCAAGTGACCCTCTACAATCTGTGATTCCTTCTGCCCCGCCAACTCGTGAAATATCGTCCCAGGTTCCCGGCGCAATGCCCCAAATATCCGTTGCTTGCGACATTTCGGGATAAAGACTACGTGATACTTACAATCCCATGTCGTGTGGCTCAGACTCTGATACTCTTTCATCGTGAATCTCCTTCTCTTGGTGGAGATTCGAGATTCACGCAGACCGCCTTATAGGTCTAACCCTTAGGAGTCCCCCGGCATAGCCGGGGGATTTCCTGTCTGATTAACTGTTTTTCCGTGTGCTTCCGTGGCCATTCTTCTTTTCACGTCTCACGTCTCACACCCTACGAACAACACGCGGAGACGATCCGCGCCTACGCATCGCCCCGCACCGGCGCTATACTCCCGGCATCGTCAGTAACGACCCGACAGCACGCCATGCCGACTGACCCGTTCACTCTCTCGCGCCGGGATTTCCTCGCATTCAGCGCCGCCACTGCCGTACTGGCGCTGACCGCCTGCGGCAAGGGCGGCACACCGAAGGTCGGACTTGCGCTGGGCGGCGGCGGCGCAAAGGGCCTGGCGCACATCCTGATGCTGGAAACCCTGGACGAGATGGGCATCGTGCCGCATGCCATCACGGGCTGCAGCATCGGCGCCATCATCGGCGCACTGTATGCCGCCGGTCTGAGCGGCCGCGACATCCGCGCCCAGATCGAGCAGTTCTTCGTCGACCAGAGCGATGCAGGACGCTCGATGTTCGCGCTGCCGAAATCGATCCGCTGGCTGGACTTCATCGACCCGGCGCTGGCCGGCGGCGGCCTGCTCAGCAGCGATGATTTCATCGAGTACCTCGGCGAGGTGATGCCCGCCAGGGGATTCCGCGAGCTGAAGATACCGTTCAAGGTAGTGACTGCCGAGTTGATGACCGGAAAGGAAGTGATCATCGACTCCGGCGCACTGCTGCCCGCCATCCAGGCCAGCATGGCGGTGCCCGGCGTGTTTCCACCGGTGAAGATCGGCGACCACTTGCTGGTCGACGGCGGCGTGGCCAATCCCCTGCCCTTCGATCTGCTGGAATCGGACAACGACATCGTCATCGCCATCGACGTCAGCGGCAATCGTGAGATCGAGAATGGCGAGGAGCTGTCGTCGATAGGTGTACTGCTGCAAAGCTTTCACGTCATGAGCAACAATCTGGTGGCCGAAAAGCTCAAGCAGCGGCGCCCCGATATCTACGTGCACCCGGATATCAGCAATGTGAAGGTACTGGAGTTCTACAAGGCGCGCGAGGTGTTCGCGCAGGCGGAACCGGCGCAGAAAGGCTTTGCGAAAGACCTCAAGCGCGCCCTGCGCCGGTATTCCGGCCGGCCGGGATGCAGCCTGGCCGCAGGGTCATAGCCTGCAAGGACCGTAGCCGGCGTGCTGCAGGGGGCGGCGGTCAATTCAAGGGCTGCCTGCATCGTCCCGGTACAGCCCCACCCGCGCCACGCAGAGATCCGCCTGAAAGACGCGCCCGATCGCCAGGATACCGATGCGTCGCAGGGCAGTGGCATCCAGCCCGGCCAGTATGCGATAGCCCGAAAATGCGCTGAACGGTATCCGCACCGTGCGCCATGCCGCCGCTGCAGTGAAGGATGCACGATAGGCCTGCCAGGGCAGCCAGACATCCGCGGTGCGCAGGTGCACGTTGTATTCCTCGTCGTTGCCATACACATCCAGCAACACGCCGTCGTAGCCGGAGGCATCCAGCGTGCCGCCCTGCCCGGTATCCAGCGCCGCCTGCAGGAAGCCGCCACGGTTGTCCAGACTGACGGCCCCGCGCAGCCGGAGACAGGGCCGCCCCGCAACGGTATCCGGCGTCAGGCTGCCTTGCGACACACCGCCCATGACAGCGTCGGTGACGAGCCGCCAGGCCGGACCCTGCGTCGATTGCAGGTCGCCGGTGCTGCGATCATCGAGAATCAGGGTGGAATCGGCGGCCATGGCAGTTAACAGGGGCAATGCAAGCACGTACAGTATGACTGTCTTGCGGCAGCTAAACCACATATGGACCTCCTCCAGGT
>JBATJF010000092.1:0-15720 GCA_049668345.1 Gammaproteobacteria bacterium | reverse complement strand
TGTGCAGTAGAAGGAAGCTTGCGCTCAGCAGCGGATGCTGTCACCGTTTGAAGTGCCAGAACTACTGACAGGATGCAGCTGCAGGCAATACGCAGCATGGTTTATTCCCATTCCTTGATGCTGAAGTCCGGTTGTTCGCTGCTCGGATTGTCGACGATTTTTAACTCGACATATTTCGCGCCGAGACTCTTGTTGATAACAAGACTGGCACCACGGCGATAGTCGCGGCCCTTCGGGCCCATGCCGGTATATACTGCAACGAGTTCGTGTTCACCAGCCTTGAGATTTCCCATATACAGGCGCTGGATCCCTCCCCTGTGCAGGGCATCGACCTCGCGCTGGGTGTAGAGATAGTTGCTTACAACCTTGTCATCGACCTTGAGCTGCACCGAGTCGAGTTTGAAAAATTCCCCGACATCGAGGGACACGAATACGGCCAGTTGTGTATTGGCAGGGTACAAGAGCTCCTCTTCGAGGATGAACAAGTCGCGGTTTAGTGCGATGACATCCTGTTTGAGTGACTGGATATTTTCATCCAGGCTGGTGGCGCCCGGTGATTCTGCCTGAGCAACATTGAGTAACAGCATCATGACAATGCCAGCAATGACTAATTTGATTGAACGATCGGGGAATTCTGGATGCAGCATCATGGACCTCGAAGTATCAGCACTGAAATATGCTGTCTATCTGCAAATATGTCGGTCCCTTCAGGAAAATATTGATTAAAATTTGACGGTGAAGTGGTTGCAGGAAAGTCTGCGCCAGATGGGTCATGCAGAGTGTGCGCCGGTTCACAATTCGGGTCCTGCTTGCCTGACTATGCTAACGGCGGGTAGCAGACAGGTACACCAGGCTGTCTAGTGCGTGAGTTGTTCCAAACCATCCGAATAGTGCATTTTTCCCTGGTTGTCGATAATGATCGCCTCGGTGTCCGGCAGGGTGTTTATCAATGCAAGTCCCTTGGTGACGCCTAGCACAAATACGCTGGTCGACAGCGCATCCGTATGGGTTGCATTGGTGCCGATAATCGTCGTGCTGTACACCTCGCGGGGAGAGTCCCCGGTGCCGGGATTGAGAATGTGGTGATAACGTACGCCATCCTGGTCGAAATAGCGTTCATAATCACCGGAAGTTGAAATAGCCGCGTCTTCCAGAGGAATTCTTGTGATTATGCCATCGCGCTTGCGCGGGTCGCGGACTCCGATCATCCAGGGATGTTCCCAGTGTCTGCCGATTACCCGGGTATCCCCCCCGGCGGTGACCAGGGCATTACCGACGCCGGCTGCCTGAAGCATGGCAATGCATCGGTCTACGGCATAGCCCTTCGCAATACCACCAAGATCAATGCGCACGCCGGGTTGTGTGAACCTGACAGATGAATGTGTCTTGTCCAGTATTACGTGGCGATAGCTGATTGCCGTTAACGCCTCGGCAAGCTGCTGGTCGTCAGGTTTCCTGCCGGAGCGATAATCGTAATATTGTCCGGCACTGGCATAGGTGATATCGAAGGCACCATGGGTTATGTCCGAGTATCGAAGAGCCTGCTCGATCAGGCTGAATAGTTCATTACTGACAATGACCGCTTGTTTAGCAGCCTCTGCATTGACGTGTGACAATTGGCTATCGGCTTTGTAGCTGCTCATCAGCCGATCGATACGGCGCATTTCACCCATGGCTGCGTCGATCAGTGACCTGCCCTGTTGTTCGTCGTCATGCCACAGTTCCACGTTCACGACTGTGCCCATGATTGTAGCTTCGTCACGAAGCCAATCGGAACATGCCAGGCCCGGTAGCAAGAGCACGGTCAGAACAAACGCGAGATATTTAAGCTGCCTCATGGCCGTCGTTATCGGCACATGGCAGATTAGGTTGACTGGAGGCAGCCCGGATGAAAAGCCCCGTAACCTGGGGGATGGCTGCAATGACAACCCCGAATCACGGAAATCTCGCCCACATCCGGGCTGCAGGGAAAGGATAAACGGCTAGATCACACCGCTCACAATGGGGTTGAATGCAGTCAGGCTGTCCATCAGTGCCGCGTTGCCCAGGCCGTGGCCGGGGAACAGCGTCGGGAAACTCGCTGCCTCACCGTGCAACGCCATGTAGTTCAGGATCACTGTTTCGACCAGCAGGTTGACCTGCAGGGCAGCGGGTGTGGCATTGGTTTCGACCGAGGCGTCTGGACGCATCCAGCCGATTTGCTGGTGCATGGCCTGTTCGGCAGCCCCTGTTCCGAGCAGGACGGGACGACTGCTTGGGTTGTAGACCAGAAAGAACGACGCCGCGGTGGATGAGTTGTCGCCGGTCCAGACGCCTTTGCCGCCGGCATTGCCATCCGTCATGCCGTTACTGAATACCGAACCGTCACTGAACACATACACCATCAGCGGTACACCATTGCCGTTATTGGCGCGGGCTGCATATTCCAGGCAGGCACCGATACAGCGCCCGGCGCGCAGATCACGTGCTTCGCCGGTGGCACGATCACCGGTGTGGTAATCGAAGCCGCCCATGGTAACGGTACCGGCGCCGGCAAAGCCATTGACGACCATCTTCATGATTGAGGCAGTCTTGCGGAATTCGCTGTCATTATCGAATTCGTTCTGCGTGAAGATGCCACCCGGACCGACAATATCCGGATCCTGTGCCGGGTCCAGTGTGGTAGGGTCGCCGAAGCGATCGGCAATGTCTGCGGACTTTACGTAACCGCACTGCACCAGGTCCTTGATAACCGCATCGGCGGTGACCTGGGTATTGACGTTATCGAGTTTCTTCTTGCTGATGCGCTCAATCGATTCCATGACAGCCACTGCATCTGCCTGGCTCAGCACACCAATCAGGTCGCCGGTATCGACCATGCCGGTGACATCGCTCGGCCGGTCCACCTTGGTGGGTCGCAGTGTGGGGTCGACCATCATGGCCGGGGACATTGAATTACCACCTGATTCCGAACTGCGCGAACCAATCAGGTCCACCACGCTGCCGAAGGCGCTGATTGTCGGGTTAGACAGTACATATTTTGCCAGGCCATACATGGGGTTATGCGGATTGTTACCGGTATCGTTGTCGGAACGGGCCGGGATGATTGCACCGTTGATAGTGCCGGCGCGGGCAGCAGCTTTCTCTGTAATGCCTAGTAACATGGCGCTGGTGGTGTGGAATGCGAGCCCGAAATCGGTATTGATGAAACCGAGTCCCGTATTCGGGTCGATGGAAGCCGGTGTCATGTCACCCGGCAGACCGAGCTTGCTGTAACCCTGCGTGCTGAGGAAATCCAGTTGCCCGCCCTGCTGACCTACCAGCACGTTGGACCCGGAGATATTGGCACCACCGGCCAGGTCAAAGCAGATAAACGGGATCTTGCCTGCACCCAGCGTACTGATCCCGCAGGCGGCCTTGAGAGCATTGATATCCGGTGAAAGCGCAGCAGCGGCGCTGCGCGGATTGGCAAACAGGCTGAACAGCGTCGGGCCGGTCAGCAGCCCCAGGCCTGCGGTCAGGCCCTGGCCAAGGAATTCACGACGGGTCCGTGGCCGGCCATGATCATTCAGGCGTAGCGGCTCGTTGAGGTCGCGGAATTTACGGTTTCTGGCCATGGATGTTTCCTCGTGAATTATTGGAGCAACATGGCAGCACTGCCAAGTATCGCGGCACAGGCCGCCTTGACGACTTCCTCGGTCCGTTGCGTGGTTGCACAGGTCGGTGACGGACCCGTCGCACACGCAGTCAGGCGCGTAATGAGGCTGTCAAGTTCAGCTGTCACATCGGCCGTTGCGGGCTGATCTGTCAGATTCGTGTTCATGACATTGTTCATCAGCGGTACAATGATCATGTCGCGCTTGACCGTGGTATTGAATGCGGTGTTCGCGGCCTCCGGTGGCAGACCTGGCAGGAAGAAGCCCGGGAAATAGACATCACGACTCGTCATGCCGTTGTTCTCCACCAGTGCATTGCAGTACTCGATGGCCATTTGAGAGACTGCCATCTGGTGCGCGGACAGGAAGCCTTCGATGCTTTCCACGCTCGGCAGCTGCTGTTTGACGGTCAGGTATACACTCTCGACATCCGCCTGTTCCTTGCTGACTTTGGTGACCTCTGCCATGGTGGCGTTGATCTCGTCGAAGTTGCGCAGACCGATAACCGGAGCCGGCGGTAAATCCGGGGGTGAACCCGGTGCCACAACCGGCGGTTCGCTGAAGGCATGAGTACTGCCACCAAGCACCTCGAAGGTCAGGAAGAACTCGTCGAAGTCCGCACCGATCTGCAATGGGATGACTGTCCCCATTTGCGACAGCGGTTGTCCCGTACCCGGCGTATACAGGGAGCTGCTAATGGTGGTGTTGATGTTCGTGTAGGCCTGCCCGACTGTCGCCTCGGTACCATTTATACCGATGCGCATACCGGCAAGCGCAATACCATCCGGTATTACATTCGGGTCCAGGCTGATGTAACGCGGATTGTTAAACATGTAGCTGTAGCTGTCGAACTGGCTTACCTCAAACAGGATGTAGTCCTGAGGGTTGCCACTGTGTGCCCCCACGTTGAACAGCAGGAAGAATTTCTCGCCCACACCGACATTGAAGTTCTGGGTGATTGCTGTCTGGTCCAGCGCACGGTTATGGATGGCGACGAAGCGGATCGTACCGGCCCAGGGACGGTCATTGGAGACCTCGTTGCCCATCACGAAGGCAAAGCTGTTATCCCAGTCAACCAGTGTGCCACCGGCAATCGGATCGATATCGTTGGTGAAGATACCATTGACATAGATACGACGGCCATTGACCGGGTCGTAGGTCACAACCACATGTTGCAGCGTGGCCTGCAGGTCTTCATCAGCATCGGCTGTAGACAGTGTTGGTTCGCCGTTCAGGTCCGTAGTCGTGCTCCGATGCATGAAATCATAGTTATACAGGCTTTGACCGAGTGTGAAGTTTCGCTGCGCAGTCCCGGCGGAGTAGCTTATGATACGTGCCGTGTTGTCCTGGCTCACATTGGCCGGCGCAACCCATGCCTCGATGGTGTACTCTCCGGTGGCGGTAATCATGTTGTACAGTTTCACACTGTCACTCGTCAGTGCCTGTGCCTTGCCGTTGGTGAGATCGATACCCCAGCCACCGACCCAGCTGTAGCTGCCACTCAGGTCAAGGTGCAAGTCAGGCGATACGCCACTGGTGTCGATCACCCGCGTGCCAGAGCCGGTCTTGAATTCGTATTTTGCGATGACATTGTCCTCGATGCGGCTGCCGCCACTGGATACGATGCCGTCCATCGCCAGAATCATGGCCTTGCTGGTCACCGGGTGGGTGACCGCCGTGGTCTGCACCTGAGCGGCGAAGGCGGTGATTGCGTTCAACATCACAGTGGCCGAGGCCAGACAATCCGAACTGCCAGTCGCATTCGGGTCCCAGCAATTATGGAATTCATCGCGCAGGCGGATGACGAAGCGCGAATCCGACGGATCGTTCAGATTGATCTTCGCCTTGGCGGCCTCGTAGGCGGAATCAGGGTTACTGTCGGCAAAGAACGGCGACTGGGCATTGGCGGCGGAGTCGACGTGACAGCCTGTGCAGTTGGCCATCAGCACCGGGTGTACGGTGCCGGCAAACAGTGCTGAACTGCTCGGGAAATTCTTGAACGCGCCCGGGTTTTTCAGCGGGCTCGGGGGGGTCAATGTAATGACATTACCGCCACTGGCCGCACCGCCGGCCCAGGCCGTTATATAGGCAGTGATGATATCCGCACAAGCCTGTGCCTGTGCGCTGCCAAGCCAGCAGTTATGACCGCCCCCGACCTTGGTAACAAGTTCGGAATTGGCCGGTGTTTGCAGGTCAACAAGTGTGTTGGCCGCGGCGTAGGCCAGGTTGACGTCATCCATACGCATGAAAGGGATCGGGGCCTGCCCACCCACATCGTGACAATCATTACAGCGGTTGGCCGGATTCAGATTGTCCCAGACATTCAGTTTGAATGCCTGCACATCAGATGTCGCCGGGGCCGGACCGGTATATGTTGAAGCAATACCGACGCCGCCGGTGTTCTGGTTTTGCGCGGTGCTCTCACCGCCACCGCAGGCTGCCAGACCGGTGCTCATCATGACGACGAGCGACAGTTGCAGGGTATGGATACGCAGGAATTCCAGAATAGATTGTTTCATGCCTTAGTTACCCATGCAGTAGACGGCGGTATCAGCGAACACCGTTTTCATGTTGTAGTTGCTCGCTATGAAATTGCTTGTGATAGTGTTGACTTCGTTCCGGTCGGCAGTATTACCCGGCTCACGCAGGCAGACTGTCTTGAATACTTTTTCCACCTGGCATGAAGCAAAGGCGCGACTGTTGGCAAGCTCGATGCCCAGTTCCTTGGCGCCATTGCCGCTGCCAGACAGGTTCATACCATTCGTATCCCAGCCCAGCAGGGAGTTCTGACCGTCACGCCAGTAGTTATCCCAGCGGTCATCCGGTGTCACGTAGCCATACTTGAAAGTATCCGAATTGATAAAGTATTTAGGTTGCACGATGCCGGGCGTGTACTCGATGCTGCCGGAGTTCTCGTCGAAGTTGTAATAGGCGAAGGCCTGTGCCATCGGGTCCATCCCGCTGTGGCAACCGACGCAGGAGTTGAGGAAGAGGCGGCTATCGCCACCAGGGCTGCGCGAGATATCCTGTCGAATACGGTCGGTTGGTCGACTGGTGTCTTTCACTTGCTCGAGATCGTTGCACAGGTGGTTCAGAAGCGTGAATCGAAACATGGCCCGGTTGGTACCGGCTACAAAAAAGGCTTCGGCCGCACCACGCGTGGTCATGACGCCTGCTGTCGCATTCGCAGGTAAACCGGTAACGACCGACTGCACGTCCGGCACCAGCGCGGTCATCAGATCATATCCGCCGTCTTCAAGTTCCTGGTAGTGAGCATTACTGGTCGTCGAGTAGCCGGATATCGGCAGTGACGGGTTGCCGGTATAGATGATGTCTGCGGACAGCAGCTGGTTGAATGGCACGTTGTCGCGGATCATGCCAATGACCGTCGCGGTATAGTCATTCAGTGGCACGAACACATTCTGGTCACGGTTGGTCCACGGAGCTGCGAAATTCTTCAGCGTCACGTTATAAAACGCACTGTTGGCCATTGCCATGCCGGCTGCGCCAATGGCATCGTTACTGCCGATAGCGGCTTCCATGGCGTCCAGCACGGTATTACTCGGCGGCACTCCTGCGATCCGGTCGTGGATACGCTTCGCCTGACGGCGTTCCAGGTCGCCGGCGGTCGCCACGGATCCCAAGGATAGCAGCGATCCCAGAAAGAGCGTTGCGATCATGCCGCGTGTGAATACTGTGAATGCCGTTCTTTGATAACTCATCCGTCTCGCCCCGGTATTACTGCGTTAAGTTTCAGCCTTCGGCCTGTGTTGATAAATCCTGATCGTTGCGGAGCTCATTTACTGTGACGCAAGTCTCGTAATTACATGCAGGCTCGATAATCGAGAGATTCCACCGGTTTTGTGACCGAAACGGGACGCGGGTCACACTTAACTGCACAAAATCACTACAAAATTCCGTATGTACCGCTGATTCCCACGGTGTGCAGAATGATTCGGCCAGCCGTGGCCCGTATCTCTGCCTTTGTGTACATAAAATTCGACGCGTTCCTTAAGGTTTGCCGGACGGAGAGCCGATCACACATGAATATGAAAATACCCACTCTGACACGTTATCTCCGTTACCCGGTTAACAAAGCCGGCATTGCCCTTGTTATGACCCTGCTGCTGGCAGCCTGCGGCGGTGGCGGGGGCCAGGACCCGGATCCGCTGGTCGAGGACTTTGGTATCGCCTTCGTTATGCGGCCGCTGGAATTCAATATGGCCGGCAACGTCGTGCAGTCTGATATCCGAGAGATCGAGGGTTTCACACCCGGCGGTGATCTCTACTACCGCGACCTGGCCTCTCCCAGTGCTACGACCCGCAACATTACCGGTGCGCTGACCGGTGGTATGGGTGATGTCAAGGATGTGGAGGTTTCCTACGATGGTACCAGGCTGCTGTTCTCGCTGCGTCTGGACGATATCCCGAATGTCATGCGTGATCAGCAGAACAAGTGGGATCTTTATGAGTATGACATCGTAACTGATACGCTTACGCGTCTGACAACGGCAAATACCTCCCTGCTTGGTGACGATGTCGCACCTCATTACCTGCCGGATGGCAGGATCATCTTTTCCTCAAATCGCCAGCGCCAGTTCCGTGCAACGCTGACTGACGAGAGCAAGGGTACCGGCCCGTTCTATGCGCTGGATGAAAACCGCAATGAACACGCCATGATGTTGCATATCATGAACGCTGACGGCAGCAATATCAGGCAGATTTCATCGAACCCGAGCCACGACATGGATGCGATTGTGCTTGAGAGCCAGAACAGTCCGCTCGAGTCAGGCAAGGTAGTATTCAGCCGCTGGGACAACATGGGCGGGCGCGAGCAGATCAGCCTGTACAAGATGAATCCGGATGGCACCGACCTGCAACTTTTGTATGGTGCGCACAGCCATGACACCGGTACCAACGGTGCGACGGTGCAGTTCCTGCAACCGCGCGAGATGCCGGACGGCCGGCTGATGACCGTAACGCTGCCTTTCGCGAATTCCAATCGTGGCGGCGACCTGGTATTGATCGATACGCAGAATTATATCGACAACACCTTCCCGACCGCGGCCAATGCCGGTGTGATGTTCGGTCCGGCACAGACGCCGGCGACCACCAATGTCATCCATACCGACAACACCATTTCACCGGGTGGCCGGTTCATGTCGGCCTGGCCGCTGCACGACGGCACCAACCGCGCGCTGGTCAGCTGGAGTGCCTGCCGGCTGGTCGAGAACACCCAGATCGTACCCTGTACCCCGGCACGGCTTGCCGATCCGGCGGCAGTCGAGGCCGATCCGATCTACGGTATCTACATCCATGACATGGACAACAGTACACAGATCCCGATCGTAGTGCCGCAGGAGGGCTTTCTGTTCACCGACGTGATTGCGGTTGCACCGCGAACGGTCCCCGGTTTTATCCGGGACAAGGTCCCGGGTGTTGATCTCGATCTTGCGGCAGCATCAGAAGATGTCGGCATACTCAATATTCGCAGCGTCTATGACATCGATGGCGTCGATACCGCGAACCCGGATATCCCCACACTTGCAGATCCGGGACTGACAACGTCAGCAGATTTGCGACCCGCACGCTTCCTGCGTATCGTCAAGAGTGTCGGTATTCCGGATAACGACACCAAGCAAATCCCCGGCACGGCCTTTGGCGCGAGCGCGCAGCAGTTAATGCGCGAGATTGTTGGTTATGTACCGGTGCAGCCTGACGGTTCGGTACGCACCTATGTGCCGGCCAATGTACCGTTGGCCATCAGTGTGGTCGACCGTGACGGTCGGCGTCTCCCGACCTCGCCCCGGCACCAGAGCTGGTTACAACTCAAACCCGGTGAGGAAGTCACCTGTAACGGCTGCCATGATCACACCAGCGGCGTACCGCATGGAAACCAGGAAGGCCCGGCATCGGTCTATGCCGGCGCACCGGCCCTTGGCGAATTCCCGAACACCAACAATCCGCCCTACTTCGCCAACTTTGGTGAAACCATGGCGGAGACCCTGACGCGTGTCGATCCAGATGCATTGCGACCGTCGATGGACCTGGTCTATGTCGATCTCTGGACCGACCCGGCCAAAGCTAATCGTGCGGCGGACCTCAGCTACTCACTCAGCTATTCTGCGCTGATAACGCCGGCACCGAACACGGCTGCCTGCGAGCAATCACCACCGCCTGCATGGACGAGCCTGTGCCGCTCGGTCATCCACTACGAGACCCATATCCACCCGCTGTGGAGCGTCAATCGCGGTGCGAATACCTGCACCGGCTGCCACACATCGGTCAACAACACGGTGGTACCGGACGGTCAGCTCGAACTTACGAATGGACCCGATGCGTTGGTGCCGGACCACTTCCATGCCTACCGCGAACTCCTGTTCACGGACAACGAGCAGGAGCTCGGCGCCATGGGCCTGCAAGACCGGATGGTACCTGGTCCGATCGATCCGATCACCGGCCTGCCAACCATGGTGCCGGTACCGGTTCCCCCCTCCATGTCACCCGCCGGTGCCGTGGCCAGCAACACGTTTTTCTCACGTTTCGATGCGGGCGCTACGCACGACGGTTTTCTGACACCTGAAGAATTGCGGCTACTGGCCGAATGGCTGGATATCGGTGCGCAGTATTACAACGATCCGTCCGTTGTCCCGTAGCAGTAACTGCGCCGTAACTTTTAAAAAGTTGATTGATTTGTGACGACTCATGCCGTTTGCAACGCATTCAGGGTGCGCATCATTGTCCTCGTGGCTTGCGCGCTGCAGTGCCTGGCCACGACGATGGCGCACGCCGGGGAGCGCTATTTCTCGGTGCGTATCGCCGAGCCTTATATCGAGCTGCATACCGGACCAGGACGCGGTTACCCGGTGTTTCACGTGGTGGACCGGGGTGAGCTGGTCGAGGTCATCAAGCGACGCACTGACTGGTTCCTCTTGCGCACGGTAAAAGGTCGGGAGGGCTGGGCAAAACGCTCCGCGATGGAGCTGACGCTGACGCCGGAGGGTGAGGCGACTGCGTTTGCCGACGCTGACTTTGGCGATTTCTCGCGGCGCCGCTGGGAGGTCGGTGTCATGGCTGGTGATTTCGAGGGCGCCAACCTGATTACTACCTATGCCGGCTACATGGTGACGCAGAACCTGTCGGCGGAAGTGCAGCTGTCACAGGCCTTCGGGAATTTTTCCGATGCACTGATTGGCAGCATCAACCTGCTGGCGCAGCCATTTCCGGAATGGCGGGTGTCGCCCTACTTCCTGCTGGGTACCGGCGCGATCTATACCGATCCGAACGTGACGCTGGTGAACGAAGAAGACCGGTTGGAACAGATTACAAATGTCGGGATCGGCCTGCGCGGGTATATCACGCGGCGTTTTATTGTCAGGGCCGAATATCAGAACCACGTCATTCTGCAAAACACGAATGACAATCAGGAGATAAACGAATGGAAAGCAGGGGTTGCATTTTTCTTCTGAGGTCGGCGGCACTGCTGGCGCTGCTGGGAATGAGCTGCGGCTGTTCCCTGCTGCGCACCGCCGAGGATCCACAGGTATTCAGCGAGTCCGAGCCCGTGATCAGGCCGGACATCGAACGTCGGACGATAACCGAAGCGGATATCGACAGCGAGGATTTCGAGGTCGGGGCGTTTGTAGGCGTGATGAGTATCGAGGACTTCGGCAGCAACGTGGTGTATGGCGTAAGGGCGGCCTACCACACCACCGAGGACTTCTTTTTCGAGGTCGGCCTCGGTGCGACCGAGGCTGGCAAGACGAGTTACGAGACCCTGAGCGGTGGCGCGCAGTTACTGACCGACAGCCAGCGTAAACTTTATTACTACAATATCTCACTCGGGTACAACATCCTGCCGGGCGAGGGTTTTATTGGCAGCCGCTATGCCTTCAACAGCGCCCTCTACCTGATAGCCGGCGCCGGTAATACCGAATTTGCCGATGACAGCCATTTCACATTCAACGTTGGTGCAGGCTACCGGTTCCTGTTTAACGACTGGATCGACCTGCATGTGGATTTCAAGGACCATATTTTCGAATCGGACCTGCTTGGTACCAACAAGTATACCCACAATCTGGAAGCGACCCTTGGTCTGTCCGTGTTCTTTTAAGGAGCCTGCTATGCGATACACACAATCCCTTTATATCAGACACACACTGGCAAGCCTGCTCGTCCTGTTCGCAACCACGGTTGCTGCAGGTGTAGCCCAGGCGCCGGCGCCGGATTTCACCCTGAAGAGTGCCGGTGGCGAAAATCTCCGTCTCAGTGAACTGCGCGGCGATGTCGTGATGATAAATTTCTGGGCGTCCTGGTGCGGCCCATGTCGACAGGAGATGCCGATACTGAGCGAGTTGCATGACAAGTACAAGGCGATGGGCTTTACCGTGCTGGGTGTGAATGTCGAGGAAGATTCTTCCAAGGCAAAAAAACTGCTGAAAGAAATGCCGGTCAGTTTCCCGATACTGTTTGATAACGAGAGCGTCGTAAGCAAGCAGTACGACGTGGTGGCGATGCCAAGCACAGTGCTGGTCGACCGTGACGGCAAGATCCGTTTCCTGCATAAAGGTTACAAGCCGGGTGAGGAAGAAATCTACCTGGAAATGGTCCGTAACCTGATCAAGGAATAATCTTCGTTATGAGACACGCTTCCTGCCTGATCATAGTGCTTGCCGGCCTGCTGGCTGGCTGCAGCTCCATTGAGCCATGGGTGAAACCCTATGAACGTGCGCACCTTGCTGACCCGATCATGAGCTTCAGTCCGGACCCGGTCTCATCTGCATATATCAATCATGTCTACCAGGCCCGTGAAGGCGCACGTGGCGCTGAAGGTGGCAGTGGTGGTGGCTGTGGGTGTAACTAGGGAAGTCTGAATCAATCATGATTTACCGCAAAGATACCATGGCCGCAAAGAGACTTTGCACCCATTACCACTTCTCGGTATGTGCCGGGCTTGCCCTTTTGCTCGTCATTACGGGGGGCGGTGCGGCCGTGCTGCCAGAGGACCGTGCCGATGCCCTCTATCATTCTTATGATGGCGGCGACGTTGAAATCAGCGGACCGTCGCTGCTGGTACTGAAGAAGTTCGGACAGAACGTCGCGGTTACCGGTAACTATTATGTCGACTCGGTGAGCAGTGCGTCGATCGATGTAGTTACCACCGCGAGCCCCTATTCGGAAGAACGAACGGAATTTTCGGGCAGTATAGATTACCTCCATGGCAATTCGGTGATGAGTCTGTCATATGCCAACAGTAGTGAAAGCGACTACGATGCAAATACGGCCGGCTTTGGTATCAGCATGGACATGTTCGGCAACATGACTACATTGTCGCTCGGTTATGCGCATGGCTGGGACACGGTCAGGCGGAGTGACCTCCCTACGTTTTCCGAGGATGTGCGTCGCCACAACTACCGACTGGGCGTCTCGCAGGTGATCACGAAGGACATGATCCTGGAGGTCAATTACGAGGGCATCACCGACGAGGGTTTACTCAGAAATCCCTATCGGCAATACCGTTTTTTAGACATTAACGGAGATATCGACACTGACTTTGAAGTCTACCCGAACACCCGAACCAGCAGTGCGGTCACGCTGCGCTCAAAATACTATCTGCCCTGGCGTGCGGCGCTGTCGGGCGAGTACCGCTTTTTTGCGGATACCTGGGGTATCGATGCACACACCCTGAAATTCGGCTACACGCACCCGCTCAGTGGTGGGTGGCAGGTGGAAGGCACTTACCGCTACTACACGCAGACGGCTGCGGATTTCTACAGTGACCTGTTTCCGTTTGCAGGATCACAAAACTTTCTCGCGCGTGACAAGGAACTCAGCACGTTCACCAGCAACACAATTGGCGCCAAGCTGAGCTATGACATCTTCAAGAGCGGCTGGCGCGCGATCGACCGCGGCAGTGTCAATCTCGCCTATGACCTGATCTGGTTCGATTACGACGATTTCCGTGATGCGCGGGTGACGGGTGTGACGCCGGGTACCGAGCCGCTGTACAAATTCACGGCCGGCGTGCTGCAGCTGTTTGTCTCACTCTGGTTCTGAGAAGATATTCAAACTTGCTGTTATGACAGTATATAGTAGCGCCCTGAAGGCGCGGATTTATTTGCGATGATCGCGTCTGCAAGGCGCTCCTGCAAAAATAGTTAGTCGCCCGCTCATTCGTGTGCAATCTCCTTCTCGGTAAACAGGTAGTCCTTGAGTTCCTTGTCGAATGCGGGGTCCCGGCGCCGGATCCATTCCAGTACCATGGCGGCGTGCTCCTTTTCCTCGTCCCGGTTGTGCGCCAGGATGGCCTTCAGCTCCCGGTCCTTGCAGACGTCGACGCGCTGGTTATACCAGTCCACGGCCTCGAGTTCCTCCATCAGCGAGGTGATGGCGCGATGCATGTCGCGGGTTTCATCCGTGAGTTCGTTGACGGGTTCGTGATAACCTTCGTTTGCCATGGTGTATTCTCCGTTTAGGTCTGTTATCCCGTTCAGGGGTCGCTTGTGAAGCGGTGGCTATTGTTGCTGGCCGGTGTCTGCCTGGCTGCATGCGCCGGTCCGCAATTCCAGCCTGACCTCGATACTACACAGGCGGAAATTCTATATCCAGATGTCGCCGTCATGGCCGACGGCTATCGTTTGCCGCTGGTCGTACACGGCCCGACAACTGAACCGAAGGCGGTCATACTTGCACTGCATGGCTTCAATGACTATCGCAACGCTTTCAGAGAGCCAGGCAGATATTTCGCGGAGCGCGGCATTCTGACAGTTGCCTATGACCAGCGCGGCTTTGGTGAAACCGCGCAACGCGGTATCTGGCCAGGCCAGCAGCTGCTCCAGCAGGATGCTGCAACCCTCGCCAGACTGATATGCCAGAGTCATCCGGATACGCCGCTGTATCTGCTTGGCGAGAGCATGGGCGGAGCCGTCAGCATGCTTGCAGCTCTCGAGAACAACGGCGATTGTTTGCATGGTGTAATACTGCTCGCACCTGCAGTATGGGGCTGGCAGGCCATGCCCTTCTGGCAAGCCACCATGTTGAAGATCGCCGCGTGGCTTTTCCCGACACACGTGGTGACTGGAGAAGGACTGAAGATCAGGCCGTCCGACAACATCGAGATGCTGCGTGCATTGGGACGCGATCCACTGGTCATCAAGGCGACACGCATCGACACGATTTACGGGCTCACTGATCTGATGGAAAAGGCCTATGAAGCAAGTGCTGAAATTACCCTGCCCGTAATGCTGTTGTATGGTGAGCATGACGAGGTGATACCGAAAAACGCCCTGTGCAGAATGGTTGCCGGACTGCCGGGCAATCCCGGTTCAAGTTGGCGAATGGTGCTGTATCCGGATGGCTACCACATGCTGACGCGTGACCTCCAGGCGGCGACTGTGCTCGGTGATATCGTTACGTGGGTAACTGCCCGGAGTCGACCGGAATTCCCGTCCGGTGTCGCTGCGGGTCGTGGGACGGACCGCTTCGAGGCATTTTGCGCCGGGGCATGAAGCATGTCGACAGACCCTATTCTTGATCTGTGTCAATCAATGCATATATTCCTGCCGGGTCGGGCGGCGCAGCAGCTGACAGCAGGCAGGTCCGGTTTATAATGAATTGGACACAGATGCATTTCTCACTGGTATGCGATGTGGTTATCTATAATCTGTAATGGTATCGAGTTGGAGGATTAACCTATGAATAAAGTATCTAAGCTCATTGTCTCAACAGTGATTGCCGGTTCTGCTGCCCTGGCAGCAGGGACGGCAAATGCGTGGTGGGGTAATGATTACTATGATGGTCCCTGGGGTTATCCGGGCTATGGCTGGGGCGGTTATCCCGGTTACGGTTGGGGCGGCTATCCAGGCTATGGCTGGGGCGGCTATCCCGGTTATGGTGGGTGGGGCGGCTATCCCGGTTATGGTGGGTGGGGCGGTTATCCCGGTTACGGTGGCTGGGGCGGCTATCCCGCTTACGGCTACGGATATGCTGCACCGGTTGTACCGGTTGCACCAACCGCACCGTCTAGCAGTACCGCCAAGTAAACTGACATACAGCGGTATCGGAAGGCGGGGCCGGGCGGGGGGGC
>JBATJF010000091.1:0-6010 GCA_049668345.1 Gammaproteobacteria bacterium | reverse complement strand
GGCGATGAGATCGAGCTTGTCGAGGTCGAGCGGGCAATCAGTGCGGCGCAACCGGCTGACGCTGCCGGTGCCGTGTCGCCACTGCCATACGACCTGCCCCTGCGTGAGGCGCGCGAGAAATTCGAATACGACTATCTTGTTCATCAGCTGCAGGCTGTTGGCGGAAGTATCGGCAAGCTGGCGAAACGGGTAGGAATGGAACGCACGCACCTGTACAGAAAGCTGCGTTCACTCGGCATTGATCACAAGAAAGGCGGAGAGTAGGACATGGCCCGCAGTTCCTCCAGTAATCATCCGGAAAACACCTAGATGAAGATCATCATCCTCGGCGCCGGTCAGGTCGGTGCGTCGGTGGCCAGCAATCTGGCCAGCGAGGCCAACGACATCACTGTCATCGATGACAATGCAAGCGTGCTGCAGGACTTGCAGGACCGGCTCGATCTACGCACTGTAACTGGTCATGCCTCGCACCCCGATGTCCTGATGCAGGCGGGTGCAGATGACGCTGACATGATCATCGCGGTCACGCGCAACGACGAAACCAATATGGTCGCATGTCAGGTCGCCTATACGCTGTTCCGTACGCCCACCAAGATTGCACGCGTGCGTTCTGTCGAATACCTGAGGTACCCGCGCCTGTTCGCGCAGGAGGCGCTGCCGGTTGATGTCATCATCAGCCCGGAGCAACTGGTCACCGATTATATAGAACGCCTGATCGAATACCCCGGTGCCTTGCAGGTGCTCGATTTCGCCGGTGGCAGGGTGCAGCTGGTTGCGGTACACGCCTACCATGGCGGGCCGCTGGTCGGTCACGAGTTGCGCGACCTGAGAGAACACATGCCGGGTATCGAGGCACGTGTGGCGGCAATATTCCGCAAGGGCAAGGCAATCACGCCGGAAGGCGACACCATCATCGAGATGGATGACGAGGTATTCTTCGTCGCGGCGCGCAAGCACATACGCTCCGTGATGGGCGAATTGCGCAAGATGGACAAGCCGGTCAAGCGCGTCATACTTGCTGGCGGTGGCAACATCGGCATGCGGCTGGCGGCCGCGATCGAGAACAGCTATCACGTCAGGATCATCGAGCATAATATCAAGCGTGCGAAGCTGCTGTCAGAGACGCTGGACAAGTCCATCGTGCTGCTGGGCGACGCGGCTGACCAGGAGCTGCTGCTCGACGAAAATATCGAGAATACCGACGTGTTCTGCGCGCTGACCAACGACGAGGAAGCCAACATTCTGTCCGCAATGCTGGCCAAGCGCCTGGGCGCGCGCAAGGTAATGTCGCTCATCAACCGCGCCTCGTACGTCAACCTGGTGCAGAGCGACGCGATAGATGTGGCCATTTCCCCGCAGCAGGCAACCATCGGCAGCCTGTTGACGCATATCCGGCGCGGTGATGTGGTCATGGTGCATTCATTGCGGCGCGGTGCAGCGGAGGCTATCGAGGCGGTAGCCCATGGTAACAGTGATAATTCCAGGGTCGTGGGCAGGTCGATCGACGAGATCAAGTTGCCACCGGGTACAACGATCGGCGCCGTCGTGCGCGGCGAGGAAGTCATCATCGCGCACCATGACACGGTGATCGAGACTGACGATCACGTGATACTGTTTCTGTCCGACAAGAAATGCATACAGCAGGTCGAGCGACTGTTCCAGGTCGGAGTGACTTTTTTCTGAGATGGGCGCGGATAATTTCGTGCTCGGCGTAATTATCAACAGGCCCTGCTGAGTCATGCATCTGCTTTCCATACAGCGTTTACTGGGCCTGTTGCTCATGCTGTTCAGCTGCACACTGCTGCCGCCGGCGCTGGTTTCCTGGCTGTACAGCGACGGGCAGATGCAGGTTTTTATCGCATGTACCGCCGCAGTACTGGTATTCGGTGCTGTATTGTGGCTGCCTGCAAGGCGCTTCAGGCACGAATTGCGGGTCAGGGACGGATTCCTGATCGTGGTGCTGTTCTGGATCGTGCTCGGGCTGGCCGGTGCGCTGCCCTTCTTGTATGCCCCCAGGCCGGCCCTGTCGCTTGCAGACTCGGTATTCGAGTCTTTTTCCGGGCTTACCACAACGGGCGCGACAGTGATCACCGGTCTGGACGAACTGCCGAAGTCGATCCTGTTTTACCGACAGCAGCTGCAATGGCTTGGCGGCATGGGGATTATCGTGCTTGCCGTTGCCATCATGCCAATGCTCGGTGTTGGTGGTATGCAGTTGTATCGCGCTGAAACACCCGGGCCACTGAAAGACACCAAGCTGACACCGCGGATTACCGAAACCGCCAAGGCACTCTGGTATATCTACCTGGGACTCACGATTGTCTGTGCCGGTTGTTACTGGCTGGCGGGCATGAGTGGGTTCGATGCCGTCGCGCACAGTTTCTCGACAATCGCCATAGGCGGCTTCTCAACGCATGACCAGAGCATGGGCTATTTCCAGAGTACGGGTATCGAGCTCGTGGCGGTCGTGTTCATGCTGCTCGCAGGGATGAATTTCGCCCTGCATTTCGTTGCCTGGCGCAGGCTCAGTCCCTGGCCATACTTTCAGGACAGCGAGCTGCGTGCATACCTGAGTGTGCTGGCCATGGTAACGACCGTTACGGTCGGCTACCTGTATTATACCGATACCTTTATTTTCTTCAGCGATGCCCTGCACGCCGGCCTGTTCCAGGCGGTATCGATCGGAACCACGACCGGATTCACCACGGTGGATTATTTCATGTGGCCGGGATTTCTGCCGGTGATGCTGCTGTTCGTCAGTTTTATCGGGGGCTGTACCGGCTCGACGGGTGGTGGCATGAAGGTGATCCGCTTCCTGCTGCTGCTGAAGCAGGGGCACCGTGAAATGATGCGCCTGATTCACCCGAATGCGCAGATACCGGTAAAGGTCGGCGGCAAGCCGATGCCGGACCGCGTGGTAAGCGCGGTGTGGGGTTTTTTTGCCGCTTACGTCGGCAGTTTCGTCATTATCATGCTGTTCTTGATGGCCACAGGTCTGGACCAGGTGACGGCATTTTCGGCCGTGGCTGCGTGCATGAACAATCTGGGTCCGGGGCTGGGTAGCGTCGGCGCTAACTACATCGCCGTAAATGATCCCGCGAAATGGGCGCTGTCATTTGCCATGATGCTGGGCCGGCTGGAGGTCTTCACCCTGGTCATCCTGTTCAGTCCGGATTTCTGGCGGCGCTGAGGATGTATTCATTGTGCCTGGCATGATCGACAATCTGGAAGCGATGCTGGCTGCAGGGCAGGACAATGCCTTGCTGCGCTACACACTGGGTACCCAGTATATTAAGAATGGCGAAACACAGCGGGCGGTAGATCATCTGCGCGAGGCGGTGAGCCTGGACCCGGCCTATTCCGCGGCCTGGAAGGCGTATGGCAAAGCACTGGCAGCATTACCCGATCCGGCGGGTGCGTGCGATGCATATACAAAGGGAATCGAGGCCGCCACGAAAAAAGGAGACATTCAGGCGGCGCGGGAGATGCAGGTATTTCTCAAGCGTATACAGAAGCAACTGGCCGGACAATCCCGGTGAGATATGCGGGCTAGTAGAAGGATGGTTCACCTTCGGGGCGGGCACGGAATCGCCGGTAACCCCACTGGTACTGCGCCGGGCATTCGCGGATACAGTTTTCCACGGCCTGGTTGATGCCCGCGACAGAGGCCTCGAGTTCGTGCGCATAGGCCAGCTCCGGCACTGGCCTGAAGTGCAGGTGGTAACCGCGGCCCCAGCCCAGGCGTTCACACCAGACGAATACGATCGGTGCCCCGCGCTTCGCGGTCAGGCGTGACAGGAACACCATGCTGAGTGCCGGTATGCCGAAGAATGGTGCAAATACACCGGTGCCCGCCCTCGGTTCCTGGTCCGGCAGCATGGCTACCGTGCCACCCTCTTCCAGGGTCTTGAACAGGGTACGCAGGCCGCGTGCATTGGCCGGTACGTAATGGCCCCCGGCGCGGCTGCGCGCCCTGTTCACCAGCGTCTCCAGGCCGGTTATCCGCAGCGGTCGATACAGGCAGGTGATATCGTAATGCGCGGCACAGTAAAGGCCGGAGAGTTCCCACGCGCCAAGATGTGGTGTCGCCAGGATGAGCCCCCGACCTTTTGCCAGCGCATGCTCAATGTGTTCGAGGCCGTCGACGTGGCGAATCAGGCGCAGGACCCGTTGTGCCGGTCGCAGCCACAGCGCACCGGTCTCCAGCAGGGTTTTACCAGTCTCGACCAGGCAACGGTGCAGGAGTTGGCGCCGCTGTGCCGTGGACAGTTCCGTGAAACACAACTCCAGGTTTACGCGGGCGGCCTTGCGTAGCTGATTGGGCAGTAATATCAGCAGCCAGCCGACGGACACGCCTGTTGCGTGCAGTACCGGCAAGGGTAAATATGCGCACAGATAGAGGAATGATTTAATCAGTAGTGTACGCATTCGGGGCAAGTAATCACAAAATATCCACAGCAGTCGTTAAATTAAGAGAAAATGTGTTTAATAACCCACATATCTTTTAATTTACTTGGTGTGGTTATATGAATACATAATAAGAAATAATTTTGTATAAAGTGGTAATTATATCCTGTTTGTCGCTTATCGTGGGCTCAGGGTGGCTATTGAGTCGCATGCGATCGGCTTCAGGCGTGATCCTTCACCCATTCGGTTGCATGTCCAGGGTTGCCGATGATTTCATGACTTCCGGCTGTGTACCAGCCCTGTGCAGCCGATAGGTATCAATAAGCATTTGCCTGGGAGTGGTCTACGCTGGAGAATGGACCAAGGGAAATGAACGGGTCTGGAGCCAACAATGACGGTTGAAGTGAAAACGCTGACCCCGCCTGAGGCGTGGGAACTAATGGAAAGGGTTCCACGGGTGGTGCTGATCGACGTCCGTTCCAGCATGGAGTTCCTGTTTGTCGGTCACCCGAGGGGCAGTGTGCATGTACCCTGGATCGATGCGCCGGACTGGACCGTCAATCCGCATTTCGTGACCGAAGTACGCAAGGTGATGCTGGGCGGGATCGGTATGGGTGAACACGGTGGCGACGCGCCCGTGGTGCTGATCTGTCGCAGCGGCAAGCGCTCGCTGGAAGCTGGCAAGCTTTTGATAAAGAACGGCTTCAGCGAGGTTTACAACATCAGTGAGGGTTTCGAGGGAGAACTCGATGACCGGCATCACAGGAGTACCACGGGTGGATGGCGCCATCATGGCCTGCCGTGGGAACAATGCTAGCGTCGTGTCGTGTTAATTGACTGTTTATGAACAAGTAATTATACTTCAATACGCTTAAATAATAAGTAGGATTTCATGGTTGCATCACTGTCCGACATGGGTGTCGGTGTGCGAACAAGATCATGAAAATTGATAACGCTGAACATGTTCAGCAAGACACTATCCATTCCTCGACATCATTCGGATGTTGCGGGTGTGTCTCTTTGAGGAGAGTAAATCTATGTCAACGACTGCCGAGACTGTACAGGGAAATGCGCAACTGGATGCGTGGCTTGACAAGAAACTGGACGAACTGTTGCCGAAAAAGCTGGAAGAGATCGACGCCTCCCGCACACCGTCCATGGCCATCATCGCCACCAAGGGCACACTCGACTGGGCCTACCCGCCCTTCATCCTCGCCTCCACCGCCGCGGCGCTGGGCTGGGACGTCACCATCTTCTTCACCTTCTACGGCCTGCTGCTGCTGAAGAAGGATCTCACCGCGCAGGTCAGCCCGCTGGGCAACCCGGCCATGCCGATGAAGATGCCGTTCGGACCGAAGTGGTTCCAGAACTATTCCTGGCCCATGCCCAACCTGCTCATGGCCGGCGTGCCGGGCTTCGAGAAGGTCGCCACCGGACTGATGAAGAAGACCTTCAGGAACAAGGGCGTCGCCACCGTCGAGGAACTGCGCGGCCTGTGTCTCGAGGCGGATGTGAAAATGGTTGCCTGCCAGATGACGGTCGACGTGTTCGGCTTCAACTCCAGCGACTTCATCCCGGAGGTCACCGACTACGTCGGCGCCAC
>JBATJF010000090.1:0-14837 GCA_049668345.1 Gammaproteobacteria bacterium | reverse complement strand
CGCGTACTGTTTGCCGCTACCTGTCTGCCGGGGGCAACTCGAGACGTCCCGGCGCCTGCTCCTCGATAATCTTGTCCCGGGATGTCAGCAGCTGCGCGACATACGGGTAGGCCAGCCAGATCATGATACCCGTCAGCAGTACCAGCACCACATTCCTGACCAGCCGCGATGACGGCATCTGCAGCACGGGCGCCTTGCGCCTGATGCGAGTGACCGTCAGCGGCGGCGGCGCGCCGGTCGTCTCGGCATAACTCGCGAGCAGTTCCTGCACCGGCAGGTCGAGCAGGCGGGCATAGCTGCGCAGGTAACCCTGAACGAAGATCGGCGCGGGCAAGGCCGTGCGATCGTCGCTTTCCAGCGCCCGGACTATTGCGGCATCCAGCTTGAGTTCGCGCGCAACCGTCTCGACGTCCAGCTTGCGCCCCTCCCTGGCAGCCGCGAGCTGCCGGCCTATCGGCGCGTCCCGGTCGAACGATGCAGGCGTTGTCGCATCAGCGTCCCGACCTGAGCCCATTCTCCCACTCCATCAGTGCAGCGGTTTGCCTGCTGTCCGGAAAATTGTTTTTCAGCTGCAGCGCGTAGTTGCCCCAGGCCTTGTGGTCCTTGAGGGCATACTCGATACGCACGCCCAGCCACAGACTCTCGGGCGTCTGCCGGCTGGTCTGCTGGTAACGCTGCAGGTAACCGCGCGCGTCGAGGTAGTTTTCGGCCCCGAGGCTCAGGCTGGCCATCTGCAGCAGTGCGGGGCCGAAGGTGGAATCCTTGTCCAGCGACTGCCGGTAATACATTTCCGCCTTCGCCATATCCGGCAACGCCTCCATGCACATGCCGGCATTCAGCAACGGCAGTTCGGGCGACGCGTAGAAGGCGTTGTTCGCCGCGACCAGGAATTCCTGCTCGGCTTCCCTGTAACGCTTCATGTTGCACAGAAAGCGGCCATAGTTGTTGTGGGAAGCGGCATTGTCCGGGTTGAGCCTGAGGCCACGCTTGAAATGCTTTTCGGCAAGGTCGGGCTTGCCGACCCTTTCGTACAGCACGGCAATCACGTCGTGGGCATCGGCGTAGTCCGGATCGATCTCGAGCGCCTTCTCGAGTTTTTTCAGCGAGGTCTCGTATTCGCCCTTGCGCAGGTATTCCACGCCCAGCTGGGTGTTTGCCCGCGCCGCGGCGACAAGCTTGTCCTTTTCCTTTTCCCTGTCGAGCTTGGCGGTCGCACAGCCCGCGAGCAGCACGGGCAGGAGCAGACACAGCACCGGAATCCTTGGTTTCATGTTTATTGCACCTGGTTGGCAGACCGGGAACGCTCGCGCCGTCGGGTCCGGTCCTGGAATTGACCGGCCAGCTGGCCACAGGCCGCATCGATATCATCGCCGCGGGTCTTGCGGGTGATGGTCACGATGCCGGCCTGGTTGAGTATCTCGAAAAATTTATGGGTACGGTTGTTCGAGCTGCGCAGGTAGCGCGTCTGCGGGAACGGGTTGAACGGTATCAGGTTCACCTTGGCGGGCACGCCCTCGAGACAGCGGATCAGTTCGCGCGCATGCTGGTCCGAGTCGTTGACGCCTGCCAGCAGGACGTATTCGAACGTGACGCGCCGGCGCCCCTCGCCGACGTACTCGCGGCAGGCATCGAGCAGTTCCCGGATCGGGTACTTCCTGTTCAGCGGCACCAGTTCATCGCGCAGCTCATCGGTGGATGCATGCAGCGACACCGCCAGGCTGACATCGCAGTCCTCGCGCAGTTGCCGGATTGCCGGCACCACGCCCGCGGTGCTCAGGGTGATGCGACGCTTCGACAGGCCGTAGCCGAAATCGTCAAGCATGATGCGCATGGCGCTCACCACGTTGTCATAATTGAGCAGCGGTTCACCCATGCCCATCATCACGACATTGGAAATCATGCGTTCGGTGTCCGGCCGCTGGCCCAGCAGGTGTGCCGCCATCCATACCTGCGCGATGATCTCGCCGGTGGACAGGTTCCGGTTGAAGCCCTGCTGCGCGGTCGAGCAGAAACTGCAGTTAAGCATGCAGCCAACCTGCGACGACACGCACAGCGTACCGCGCTCCGCTTCCGGGATGAACACGGTTTCGATGCAATTGCCGTCGGCAAGCCGGAACAGCCATTTGCGCGAGCCGTCATCCGACAGGTTGTCCGCCGCGATTTCCGGCAGGCGCACCTCGGCCCGATCCGCCAGGTCCGTTCGCAGCGCCTTGCTGATATTGGTCATCGCCGCGAAGTCGGCGACCCCCTGGCCGTACAGCCATTTCATGACCTGCGTGGCGCGGAACGCCTTTTCACCCTGGTCGGTGAAGAAGCGCTCCAGGCCCGGACGGTCAAGATCCAGCAGATTGGTTTTCGGGGTATCGGTCATGCGGGTTCGGCCTGTTTCGGCCTAGCGGGTTCGCGGGCACAGGCCGTCGGCGAAGAAGAACTCTATTTCCTGGGCGGCGGTTTCCGGGGCATCGGACCCGTGCACGGCATTCTCGTCGACGGTCTTGGCGAAATCGGCACGGATGGTGCCCGGCGCGGCCTCGGCCGGGTTGGTGGCACCCATCAGCTCGCGGTTCTTCTTGACGGCATTCTCCCCTTCCAGCACCTGCACCACCACCGGACCCGAGGTCATGAATTTGACCAGGTCGTTATAGAACGGACGTTCCTTGTGCACGGCGTAGAAGCCCTGGGCCTGCTCCTTGGTGAGGTGCAGCATTTTCATCGCGATGACGCGCAGCCCGTTTTTCTCGAAACGGCTGACGATCTCGCCAATCACATTCTTGGCGACCGCATCGGGTTTGATAATGGAAAAGGTCCGTTCAATTGCCATGCCATGCTCCGTAAATAACGCTGAACAAGAAACCCGCCGGAAAACGAGGGGTTAGTGAATAATTTCAATCGGGTAGTTTATGCGCAAGACGGCGCGCAAGCAATGACGAGGCCGGTGTCAGAGCACATTTTTTCCTGATATTCCCGAATGTTCCTATGGCGGAATATCAGGAAAAAATGTGCTCTGACACCGTTAGGTGCTAGGAAAACACCCGGTGGGCGGTCTCGCCGATCAGCGCCGGGTTGCGCACCACGTGCACGCCCAGCTCCTGCATGACATCCATCTTGGCATTGGCGGTGTCGGCCTGGCCGGAAATGATGGCGCCGGCATGCCCCATGCGCCGTCCGGGCGGTGCCGAGACACCGGCAATGAAGCCGACGACCGGCTTTTTCATATTGTCACGTGCCCAGCGCGCCGCCTCGACTTCCTGCTGGCCGCCGATCTCGCCGATCATGATGACGGCATCGGTGTCCGGGTCTTCCTCGAAGGCCCGCAGCACGGTGACGAAGTCGGTGCCATTGACCGGGTCACCGCCGATCCCGACCGAGGTCGACTGGCCCATGCCGAGCTCCGACATCTGCTGCACGGCCTCGTAGTTGAGCGTGCCGGAACGCGACACCACGCCGATGCGGCCCGGCGTGTAGATATGCGAGGGCATGATGCCGACCTTGCAGGCGGCCGGGGTGATGATGCCGGGCGTGTTCGGCCCGATGATGACCGCGTTGCGATCCTTGGCGTAGCGCTTGACCTTCACCATGTCATGTACCGGGATGCCGTCCGCGATCACGACCGCCACGGCGATACCGGCCTCGATCGCCTCCATGATGGCGTCGGCGGCAAACGGCGGCGGCACGAAGATGCCGGCCACGTCGGCGCCGGTCTGTTCGACGGCCTGGTGTACGGTGTCGAACACCGGCAGGCCGAGGTGGTGCTGGCCGCCCTTGCCGGGGGTCACGCCGCCGACGATGGTGGTGCCGTTCTGCATGGCCTCTTCGGCATGAAAGGTGGCGTGCTGGCCGGTGAAGCCCTGGATGATGACGCGCGAATGCTTGTGTACGAACACACTCATGAGGATGCTCCCAGTGATGCCATGACCTTGGTGGCGGCGTCGTCCAGGTTGTTCGCCATGATGAACGGGAAACCGGACTGTTCGAGGATGGGTGCGCCGAGTTCGACGTTGGTGCCGGCCAGCCGCACCACGATGGGCAGATCGATCTGCTGGTCGCGCATGGCCTGCACCAGGCCCTCGGCGATCCAGTCGCAGCGGTTGATACCGGCAAAGATGTTGACCAGGATGATTTTCACGTTCGGGTCCTGCAACACGATGCGGAAGGCGTTGCCGACCTTCTCCGGCGAGGCGCCACCGCCGACGTCGAGGAAGTTGGCCGGCTTGCCCTGGTGAAAACTGATCGCATCCATGGTGGCCATGGCCAGGCCCGCGCCGTTGACGATGCAGCCGACGTTGCCATCCAGCGCGATGTAGTTCAGTCCGTGGCCGGAGGCCTCGACTTCCTTGGTGTCTTCCTCGTCGAAATCGCGCATCTCGGTGACGTCCGAATGGCGGTACAGCGCGTTGCCATCGAAGGACATCTTGGCGTCCAGTGCGATCAGGTCGCCGCCGTTCACCTCGGCCAGCGGATTGATCTCCACCAGCAGCGCATCCTTGTCGCGGAAGCAGCGGTACAGCGCCAGCATCAGCTTGGTGGCGGCACTGATCTGCTTGCCGCGCAGGCCGATCCTCGCCGCGATCTTGCGACACTGGAAACTCATCAGTCCGACCGCCGGGTCGACCGTCTCGCGAATCACGCGCTCGGGCGTGTCCTTCGCGACTTCCTCGATGTTCATGCCACCCGAGGCCGAGGCGATGATGGTGATGCGCTGGCTGGCGCGGTCGATCACCATGCCCAGGTAGTATTCCTTTTCGATATTGCTGGCCTGCTCCACCAGCACACGCTGCACCAGGCGCCCGGCCGGTCCGGTCTGCGGCGTCACCAGGTGGGTACCGATCATCGCGTCGGTATGATGGCGTACCTCGTCGAGCGAATTCGCGACCTTGACACCGCCGCCCTTGCCACGGCCACCGGCATGGATCTGCGCCTTCACCACCCAGCGCTCGCCGCCGAGATCCTCGGCGATGGTCACGGCATTGTCGACGTTGTGTGCGACACGCCCGGCGGGGACCGGAACGCCGTAGCCGCGCAGCAGTTCCTTGGTCTGGTATTCATGGATATTCACGTGGCTTCTCCGTTGTTTGCGATTACTGTCGTGCCGTGAGCGACTGCTGGATCTGGTCGGCCTTGCTGACCAGCACCTGTGCCTGGCGAATGGATGCGGCATCGATCAGGCGCCCGTCCAGCGCCACCGCGCCGCGGCCTTCCTTCGCGGCCTCTTCCATCGCGACCAGGATACGGCGTGCGCGGTCGACTTCCTTGTCCCCGGGGGTGAACACCTGGTGGGCCAGCTCGATCTGCGTGGGATGGATGGCCCACTTGCCCTCCATGCCCAGTGCCGCCATGCTGCCGGCAGCAGCGAGATAGCCGTCCGGGTCGTTGAAGTCGCCGAACGGGCCGTCAATCGGGCGCAGGCCGTACGCACGGCAGGCCACCACCAGGCGCGAGGCCGCGAAGTGCCACTGGTCGCCCCAGTGCCGCTCGCGCCGGCCCTGCTCGTCCGGGTGCGTCAGGGTGTAGTAATTCGGGTTGGCGCCGCCCATGTTGGTGGTGCGCGCCTGGGTGGATGCCGCGTAGTCCGCGACGCCGAACACCATGGCCTCGAGGCGTTCCGGGCAGGTCTGCGCGATGCTCTCCACGTTGGCCATGCCCATGGCGGTCTCGATCAGTATGTGCAGGTTGATCGGCTTGTAGCCCTTCGCCGCCTCGATCTGCTCCAGCATGGTAGACACGAACAGGATGTCCGACGGCGAGCCGACCTTGGGAATCAGGATGGTGTCCAGCTTGTCGCCGGCCTGTTCGACCACGTCCACGATGTCGCGGTAGCAGTAATGGGTATCCAGGCCGTTGATGCGCACCGAGACCGAGCAGTGCGACCAGTCCATGTCATTCAGTGCCTCGATGATATTCTTGCGCGCCTGCGCCTTGTCGTCCGGCGCCACGGCATCCTCGAGGTCCAGGAATACCACGTCGGCACCGGCCTTCGGTGCCTTCTCCAGCATGCGGGTATTACTGCCGGGGACAGCCAGCTCACTTCGGTGCAGACGATTTCTTACAGCCATGGAATACCTCTGTTCTGAATTTGGACACAAGGAAATCCGCCCGGAAAATCAGGGTCGGGAATACTCCAGCGGAAAAAACCCGGCAGGAACAAGGCCGCGTAATATACAAGGTTGCCGCGCTTAATGGAACGCGGCGCCGCTGCGCAGACCGGACGGCAGGCGGTTGGCCGCGTGTCAGCGGCGCCCGGCACGGCGCTTGTATTTATTGTTTATTCAGTCAGTTACAGAAGTGTCTTCCAACAGCATTGCAACATTAACCGCTGCATGGCACGCATGACGGTCAGTCACGCTCTTCGATCCAGGCCATCTGGATGGCCTCGAGAATGCGTTCGCCGCTGTGCTCCGGGTCATCATCGAAGGAATCCAGCTGCATCACCTTTTCGCGCAGGTCAACGAAATTGATCGTCAGCGGGTCCACGTCGGGCCAGGCCTCGACGAGTTCGATGGCGATGTCCAGGGTATCCGTCCATTTAAGAGCCATGATTGTGCACCTGCGTAACCTTGTTCAATTGTGATTCATCTGATCAATGATTCTCCGACACCATATTGATGGTGTATTTCGGGATCTCCACCACCAGGTCGGCATCGCCGACCATGGCCTGGCAACTCAGGCGCGAGTCCGGGTCCAGGCCCCAGGCCTTGTCGAGCAGGTCGTCCTCGTCCTCGGTCGACTCCGCCAGTGAATCCCCGCCTTCGCGGATGTACACATGGCAGGTGGTACAGGCGCAGGATTTTTCGCAGGCATGCTCGATCTCGATCCCGTGCGCCAGCGCGGCATCGCAGATGGTGGTACCCGGACTGGCCTCGATAACGGCACCTTCGGGACAGATTTCCTCGTGGGGCAGAAAGATAATTTGGGTCATGGGCGTGTGTATACCGGTGCAGCTGTGCACATTGCAAGTCAGGCATTGAATTCGTCCACGCGATGGCCGGCCATGGCCGCACGGATGCTGGTGTTCATGCGCCGCTCGACATAGACGCTGCTGGCCTGCTCGACCGTCTCGATCGCCTGCTTGATGGCGCGATAGTCGCTGCCGTTGCGGCACCCGGCCAGCGCCGCCGCCGCCGCATCGATGGCGGCGCGTTCATCGGCTTCCAGCAACGCGTCGCCATCTGTCGCCAGCGCGGCCTGCAGGGCCTCGAGCACTCGGTCGGCCTCGACCTGTTCCTCGCGCAGACGCCGGGCATCGCGATCGTCCGCGGCGTGCGCCATGGAATCCTTCAGCATGGTCTCGATCTCGCGATCGCTCAGCCCGTAGGACGGCTTGATCTCGATGCTGCTTGTGACGCCCTGGGTCAGTTCCTCGGCCGTGACATTGAGCAGACCGTCGGCGTCGACCTGGAAGGTGACACGGATGCGCGCGGCACCGGCCACCATGGGCGGAATGTCGTGCAACTCGAATTTCGCCAGCGAACGGCAGTCATCCACCAGCTCGCGCTCGCCCTGCACGACGTGCAGCGACATCGCGGTCTGGCCGTCCCTGAACGTAGTGAACTCCTGGGCACGCGCAGTGGGTATGGTGGTATTGCGCGGAATGATCTTCTCGGTCAGTCCGCCCATCGTCTCCAGCCCCAGCGACAGCGGGATAACGTCCAGCAACAGCATTTCCTCGTCGGGCTTGTTGCCGGCGAGGATGTCGGCCTGGATGGCGGCGCCCACGGCGACCACCTTGTCCGGATCGATATCGACCATCGGCTCGGCCTGGAAGAAGTCCGCCACCCGCGTACGTACCAGCGGCACGCGCGTGGAACCGCCCACCATCACCACGGTCTGCACCTCGCCGGCACGCACGCCCGCATCGCGCAGCGCGCGCCGGCAGGGCCCCAGCGTCTTATCGACCAGCGTGCCGATCAGCGCTTCGAAGTACGCGCGCGTCAGTTCGCCCGTCCAGTGGCTGCCGTCATCGCGGACGACGTCGACCTCGACCCGGTCCTGCGCGGTGAGCGCCTCCTTGGCGGAGCGCGCGATCTGCATCAGGTGGCGCAAGCGGCTGTGCCCGGCATCGTCGCCGATACCGGCCTGCGCCATGATCCATTGCGCCACGGCGCGGTCCATGTCGTCACCGCCCAGCGCCGTATCCCCGGCAGTGGACAGCACTTCGAACACGCCCTTGTTGAGGCGCAGGATGGAGATATCGAAGGTGCCGCCACCCAGGTCATAGATGGCGATCACACCCTCGGAACCCTGGTCAAGGCCGTAGGCGAGTGCCGCCGCCGTCGGCTCGTTGAGCAGGCGCAGCACCTTGAGCCCGGCCAGCCGCCCGGCGTCCTTGGTCGCCTGGCGCTGTGCGTCGTCGAAATAGGCCGGCACGGTAATCACGACGCCCTGCAGTTCACCGCCCAGCGTCTGTTCGGCACGCTGCTTGAGTGCCCGCAGGATCTCCGCGGACACCTCCACCGGGCTGACGTCGCCGCCGGCCGTGTGCAGCAGCGGCATGCCGCTCGAGCTGTCGACGAACGCGTAGGGCAACGCTGCGCCGATATGCCGGACGTCGTCGACACCGCGCCCCATCAGGCGTTTGACCGAGGCAATGGTATTGAGCGGGTCGTCCACCGCCGCCGCCAGGGCGTCGTCACCGACCTCCGGTGCGCGATCGGCGTGATAGCGCACCACCGACGGCAGCAGGTGCCGGCCCTGCGTGTCCGGCAGGGTTTCGGCCACCCCGCTGCGCACACTGGCTATCAGCGAGTTGGTGGTGCCGAGGTCGATGCCGGCCGCCAGCCGGTGCTGGTGCGGCGCCGTCGACTGGCCGGGTTCGGAGATTTGCAGTAGTGCCATCGCTTAACAATGATCCGTAGCGTTGATGTTCGGCAGCGGGTCGGCCCGGTACCTTACGCCAGTTCATCCTCGAGTGTCACCTCGAGCTCGACCGCCTCGTCCTGCAGGCGGCGAAAGAACTGCAGTTTCATGAGTGCCTCGCCGGCGGCCTTGAGGCTCTCGGCGTCGCCGCTGGCAAACAGTCCGGTCAGCCCGGCGACCAGTTCCTCGATGTCGTGGCCGATGCGGTCCTGGATCTCGCCCAGCGCCGCGAAGGGCTCCTGCGCCGCGCGTACCTCGCCCAGGGCCTCGCGCAATTCCATCTGCTCCATGAGGAAGCCGGTGTCACGCGTAGTGCGGTGTTCATCATCGAACTCGATACCGGCCAGCCCGAGCAGGTAGCGGCCTCGCTGCAGCGGGTCCTTCAGTACCTGGTAAGCCTCGTTGATGCGCGTCGCCTGCTGTGCGGAGATCCTCCGTTCGAGATCGGAGGCAGTGGCGAAGCGGTCCGGGTGGGCCGTGCGCTGCAGCTCACGAAAGCGGGCATCCAGCTGCTGGCGGTCAATCGCAAAGGACTGCCGCAGACCGAACAGTTCGAAATGGGTTGGGGAGGATTCCACAGCCATTACAGAAGAAACCTTATGATCGAATAATGCATCTCGTCGTTGCGAGTGCAGCGAGTCAATCTGTTCAAATTCACCATCAGGCAGCTGGAGACTGCTTCGTCACTTCGTGACACGCAATGACAAACCGGTCAGGACCGGCAGAAGTCGATACGGCACACGTGATCAGGGAGGACTAGACGTTGAAGCTCTCGCCGCAACCGCACTCGTCCTTGACGTTGGGATTCCTGAACTTGAAGCCCTCGTTGAGGCCTTCACGCGCATAATCGAGTTCGGTGCCGTCGAGGTAGACCAGACTCTTGGGATTGATAATCACCTTCACGCCCTGGTCCTCGAACACCACATCATCGTCCTCGATGGTGTCGGCGTATTCCATGACATAGGCCATGCCCGAGCAGCCGGTGGTCTTCACCCCGAGCCGCAGTGCCACGCCCTTGCCACGCTGTTCCATAAAGTTACGAATGCGGTCAGCCGCGTTTGCAGTCAGTGTAATTGCCATCATGTCACCCTAGTGCGCCGCCCATTTCACGGAATCCAGGTCGATGCCGTCCTTGTACATGTCCCACAGCGGCGACAGTTCGCGCAGCTTGGTAACCTTTTCCCTGACCCGCGCGATGACGTAGTCGATCTCTTCCTCGGTGGTAAAGCGGCCGATAGTGAAGCGGATCGAACTGTGCGCCAGCTCGTCGTTGCGGCCGATTGCGCGCAACACGTAGGACGGTTCCAGGCTGGAGCTGGTGCAGGCCGAGCCGGAAGACACGGCCATGTCCTTGAGCGCCATGATCAGGCTCTCGCCCTCGACATAATTGAAGCTGACATTGAGATTGCCGGGTATCCGGTGGTCGAGGTCACCATTCAGGTACACCTCCTCCATTTCGCTGAGACCATCCCAGAGCCGGTCGCGCAGCACCCTGATGCGCTTGCCCTCTGTTTCCATCTCTTCGCGCGCGATGCGGAACGCCTCGCCCATGCCGGCAATCTGGTGCGTGGGCAGGGTACCGGAGCGCAGGCCGCGCTCGTGACCGCCACCGTGCATCTGCGCCTCCAGGCGTACGCGTGGTTTGCGGCGCACGTACAATGCACCGACACCCTTCGGCCCGTAGGTCTTGTGTGCCGAAAAGGACATCAGGTCGACCTTGAGGTTTTCCAGGTCGATCGGCACCTTGCCGGTACTCTGCGCGGCGTCGACGTGAAAGATGACCTTGTGCTCGCGGCAGATTTCACCGATCGCACAGATGTCCTGGATGACGCCGATTTCATTGTTGACGTGCATGATGCTGGCAAGAATGGTGTCCGGGCGCAGCGCCGCCTCGAACTTCTTCAGGTCGAGCAGGCCGTTCGGCTCAGGATCGAGATAAGTGACCTCGTATCCCTCGCGCTCGAGCTGGCGGCAGGAGTCGAGCACGGCCTTGTGTTCGGTCTTGAGCGTCACGATATGCTTGCCGTTCTTGTGATAGAAATGCGCAACACCCTTGATGGCCAGGTTGTCGGATTCGGTCGCGCCGGAGGTCCAGATAATTTCCCTGGGATCGGCATTGACCAGCTTCGCCACCTCGGCACGTGCGTTCTCAACCGCCTCCTCGGCCTGCCAGCCGTAGGAATGGGAGCGCGACGCCGGGTTGCCGAACTGCCCCTGGCGCGTCAGATAGGTCATCATTTTTTCCGCAACACGCTCATCAACCGGTGTGGTTGCCGAATAGTCCATGTAAATGGGTATGCTGATATTCATTCGCTCTACCTTGCTCGTTTAACGATTACCCGAATCAATGCCTATGCCACTGTCTTGCGTAGCCGCGGCACCCCGACCTCGTGACGGCTCTGCTGGCGACGCACGACCCGGTTCACATCTTCCCGTTCCAGAAAACTGGCCAGCGTGACGCTGGCGAGAAATTCCTGGATCTGGCCACCGAGCTGCTGCCAGAGTTCATGTGTCAGGCAGCGCTCACCGTCCTGGCAGTCGGTGCTACCGCCGCACAGGGTGACGTCAATACCCTCGCCGATGGCGTCGATGACCTCGGCCACCGAGATCTCCGTGGGTGGCCGCGACAGCTGGTAGCCGCCTCCCGGGCCGCGTATACCCTCGACCAGACCGTGCCTGCGCAGACGGGCGAACAGCTGTTCCAGGTAAGACAGCGAGATACCCTGGGCCTCGGAGATATCCGCCAGCGTCACCGCGCCTTCTCCGTGATGGATGGCAAGATCCATCATGGCAGTGACGGCATAACGTCCTTTGGTCGATAGTCGCATAATCGTTTCCTGCCGAATAATCCCCATATGGGGATGCCCGGCCAAATAACCAAGTAAATTAGTCAGGAAATATTATGCGGCAGTCGCGCGGTGCAGACAAGCACCCGCGACTATTACAATGGGGATATATGGAGACTACCCTTCAGGACCCGGCGCCGAGCAGGTTTGCCGTGGCTGTCGCAGCGGAATCCTCGACCGGCAACACGACTCGACCGGGAATAAAGCGGTGTCCCTGCATCAGGCAATACCCCAGCCATTTCTGCAGGAACCGGTTCATGCGCCACTTTTCGACCAGGGTGTACCTGTGGAACATGCGGTTGTAGAGTGCGTGGCGCAGGCCGCGGCGGCGTCCGCAGGAGATAACCTCGGCGACCTGCGCGTCATGATACATCCTGACCTGCATGTCCGGCGCGGGGAAACTGCCGTGCGAATCGGTGAAGTGATAGGTCAGGTTGAAGGTAGTGGTGAACTTGCAGCGCTCGATGACGCGCAGCTGCAGATCCAGCGCACCGTCGATACGGGAAATGACGACGTCGGGCATGACATCGATATCCGGCACGAGATTGCGTATGCGAATATAATTGCACTCGTAGATTTCCATGAGCCCGGCAAAATTCTTTGTCGGGATGCCATGGTTCTCGAAATGTCGCAAGGTGCAATGCATAGCCACATCATATCATGTCGAAAATATTCTGCCGGTTGCCGGCCACATCACCCGGTGCTGGTATTTGCAAAACTATCGGCGATAATCTGTCTTACTTGACGGACCGTCAACCATTGACATAACAGGCCGACCATGTCTGATAGCATCATTGACCTGCTGCGCGCGCAGCTGCCGGAGCGTTGCGTACTGCATCAGGAAGAGGATCTGCGTCCCTACGAGTGCGATGCCTTGTCTGCCTATCGCCAGCTGCCGCTGGCCGTGGTCATCCCGGAAACCCTGGAGCAGGTCCGCACCACGCTGACCCTGTGTAACGCACACCGGGTACCGGTGGTCGCGCGCGGTGCCGGTACCGGCCTTTCGGGCGGCGCCATGCCGCTCGGCGATGGCATCCTGCTCAGCATGGTACGCTTCAACCGCATACTCGACATCGACACGGCCAACCGCTGCGCGCGCGTGCAGCCCGGCGTGACCAACCTGTCGATCTCGAAGGCCGCCGAACCCTGGGGTCTCTACTACGCACCCGACCCGTCATCGCAGATCGCCTGCTCGATCGGCGGCAACGTGGCGGAAAACGCCGGCGGTGTGCATTGCCTCAAGTACGGGCTCACCACGCACAACATCCTTGCGTTGAAGGTCATCACCATCGAGGGCGAGCAACTCGAGATCGGCGGCACCGCGCTGGACAGCCCGGGTTATGACCTGCTGGCGCTGATGACCGGGTCGGAAGGTCTGCTCGGCGTGATCACCGAGGTCACCGTCAAGCTGCTGCCCCGGCCGCAGACCGCGCAGGTGGTGCTGGCGGCGTTCGACACCGTGGAGGCGGCCGCCGCCGCGGTCACCTCGACCATCGCCAGCGGCATCGTGCCGGCCGGACTGGAACTGCTCGACAACCCGGCCATCCGGGCCGTGTCACGCTTCATCGACACCGGCTACCCGGCCGACGCCGGCGCCATCCTGTTGTGCGAACTGGACGGCGAACAGGAAGACGTCGCCGCGCAGATCGAACGCGTCAACCGCGTATTCCGCGAAGCCGGCTGCACCTCGCTGGCGGTTTCGCGCGACGAGGCCGAACGGCAGCGCTTCTGGGCCGGGCGCAAGGCCGCGTTTCCGGCCATGGGTCGGCTGTCGCCCGACTACTACTGCATGGACGGCACCATCCCGCGCAAGCACCTGGCCGAGGTGCTGAACGGCATCGGAGACCTGTCGCGCGAATACGGTCTGTCCATCTGCAACGTCTTCCATGCCGGTGACGGTAACCTTCATCCGCTCATCCTCTACGATGCCAACCAGCCGGGCGAACTGGAACGCACCGAGGAACTGGGCGGCAAAATCCTCGAACTCTGCGTCGGCGTCGGCGGCACCATCACCGGCGAACACGGTGTCGGCCTGGAAAAGATCAACCAGATGTGTGTACAGTTCAACACGGCCGAACTGCAACAGTTCCATGCCGTGAAGACGGCGTTCGACCCGCACGGCCTGCTCAATCCCGGCAAGGCCATCCCCACCCTGCACCGCTGCGCGGAGTTCGGCGCCATGCACGTCCATCACGGTCAGCTGCCGCACCCTGAGCTGGAACGCTTCTAGCGATACACTGCATGAGCGACCGTCAGTCCCTGCAGGAACGGATCAGCGCCGCGGCGGCGAACCACACGGCACTCGTGATCCAGGGCGGCGGCAGCAAGCCGTTCTACGGGCGCGCAGTTGCCGGCCAGCCACTCGCGGTCGGCGGCTATCGCGGCATCATCGACTACACACCATCGGAACTGGTGATCTCCGCGCGCGCCGGCACACCCTTGTCGGAGCTGGAGGCCACACTCGCGCAACATGGACAGATGCTGGCCTTCGAGCCGCCGCACTTCGGTGCCACCGCCACGCTCGGCGGCACCATCGCCTGCGGCCTGTCAGGACCGCGTCGCCCCTGGACCGGCGCCGCGCGCGATTTCGTGCTGGGGGTGAATTGCGTCAACGGCAAGGGCGAATACCTGAGGTTCGGCGGCCAGGTCATGAAAAACGTCGCCGGCTACGACCTGTCGCGCACCCTGACGGGCTCGCTCGGTACACTGGCGGTCCTGCTCGACGTGCACCTCAAGGTGCTGCCGCGACCGGAACAGGACATCACCCTGCTGCAACCCTGCACGGCCACAGAGGCCATCGAGCGCTGCAACCGCTGGTCGGCACAGCCGCTGCCGCTGAGCGGCGCCTGCCACTTCGACCACCAGCTGCTGCTCCGGCTGTCCGGCAACGCGCGCGGGCTTGCCCCTGCTGTGCGCAGCCTGGGCGGCGAACAGCTCGACGACAGCAGCCGATTCTGGGAGCACCTGCGCGAACAACAGCTGCCGTTCTTCGACACAACACGGCCGCTGTGGCGTGTGTCGGTGGCGCCGGCAACCGCCCCTCTGGCGCTCGACGGCGAATGGCTCATGGACTGGGGTGGCGCGCAGCGCTGGCTGGCCACCGACCTGCCGGCCGAAAAGGTGCGTGCGGACGTACAG
>JBATJF010000089.1:0-3448 GCA_049668345.1 Gammaproteobacteria bacterium | reverse complement strand
GGAGTGCCCGCCGCAGGCATCCAGCAACTGGCGCTGCACGGCAGGACGCAGCAGCGACTGGTGCTCATGTTGCCCGTGGATGTCGACCAGCTGTTCGCCGAGTTCGCGCAGGGACTGCATCGGGGCCGGCTGGCCGTTGATATAGCCGCGCGTGCGCCCGTCGCGGCTGATGACGCGCCGCAGCTGGCATTCGCCGTCGCTGTCCATGTCATGCGCCTGCAGCCAGGCACCCGCGGTGCTGTCGGCAGCGATATCGAACACGGCGGAAATCTCGGCGCGCTCGGCACCGTGGCGGACCACCTTGCTGTCGGCGCGGTCGCCGAGCACCAGGCCCAGGGCATCGATCAGGATGGATTTGCCGGCACCCGTCTCGCCGGTCAAGGCCGTCATGCCGGCCGCCAGTTCCACATCGAGCGTATCGACGATGGCCAGGTTGCGGACGTGAAGGTGAGTCAGCATGTCCGGCCGGCCGTCACGGCTGTTCGCTCCAGCGCAGTTTTTTGCGCAGCACGGCGAAATAGTCATGGTCGGGTGGATGCAGCAGCCGCAGCGTATGCGCGTGCCGTTGCACGCGCACGTGATCGCCGGCCTCCAGCGGCTGGCTGACCTGGCCGTCGCAGGACACCGTGGCCTCCAGCGTACCGTCGTGCAGCACGATCTCGATCACGGCATCATCATCGATCACGATGGGCCGGTTGCTCAGCGTGTGCGGGCAGATCGGTACCAGGGCGATGGCATTCAGCTTCGGGCGCAGCACCGGTCCGCCGCCGGAGAGTGCATACGCGGTCGAGCCGGTCGGGGTGGCCACGATCAGGCCGTCGGAGCGGGTGGTGTTCAGGAAATGGCCGTCGATCCAGGTATCCAGCTCGATCATGCGTGCGATGTCGCGCTTGTGCACGATCACGTCGTTGAGCGCGGTGCTCTCGCTCAGGATACTGTCGCCCCGGCTCGTGCTGGCATGCAGCAGGGTGCGCTCTTCCTGCAGGTATTCGCCGGACAGGATGCGATCCAGCTGGGCGGTCATTTCATCCGGTGACACGTCGACCAGGAAGCCGAGCCGGCCCAGGTTCACGCCAAGCACGGACACGCCCGGTTCGGCAAGGCTGCGTGCCGCGTTCAGCAGCGTGCCGTCGCCTCCGACCACGATGGCGAGATCGCACTGACCGGCCAGCGCATCCCGTTCCACCACGCGATGGCCGGGGCAGGATACCAGCGATGTGACGTCGGCATCCAGCAGGTACTCGATCTGTCGGCGGTCGAGGTAGTCGGCCAGTGCCTGCAGGGTCAGGGCGACCTGGTGGTCGTTGGCCTTGCCGATGAGACCGACGCGGGTGAATTGTGCTGTCATGTGGGTCTGTTAGCGACTGTTGTGGCAGCGAAACTATCACGACTTGGCGGGTGCGCCAACTAATCCCGCTGTACAGGGTGCAAGCTGCGGCGACGGCCTGGCACTCTATCCCCTGGAGTGCCAGATGATCTATCATGTCAGGCAGGACATCGAAGCTGATCAATGGCATGAGCGATTCACCTACAGAACTTTCAGAACGCGCGCAGCAGATGCTGCGGGCGCTTATCAAGCATTACGTCCGTGACGGCCAGCCGGTCGGTTCGCGCACGCTGGCGCGCGACGCCGGTCTGAAGCTGTCGCCGGCGACCATCCGCAACGTCATGTCCGACCTCGAGGAGCTGGGCTTCGTGACCTCGCCGCATACCTCGGCTGGCCGCGTGCCGACGGTGCAGGGTTACCGCTTCTTCGTGGATACCCTGCTGTCGGTGCAGCCGCTGGAAGCGCGTGCGCTGGATCGGATGCGCGCCGAACTGAATCTGGAACAGACGCCCAAGGGCCTGGTGGAGTCGGCCTCGAGCCTGCTGTCCGGGATTACCCGGCTCGCCGGCGTGGTGACCCTGCCCAAGCACGACCACCCGCTCTTCAAGCGCGTCGAATTCCTGCCACTGTCCGACCGCCGCGTGCTGGCTATCCTCGTGACCGGTGAGGACGAGGTGCAGAACCGGGTGCTCAGGACGGAACGGGAATGCAGCGCGTCCGAGCTGCAGCAGGCCTCGAACTACCTCAACAAGCTGTTTGCCGGCAAGGACCTCGCCGAGGTGCGCGCCACCCTGCTGCACGAGATGCAGGAAACGCGCTCCAGCATGGACGAGATGATGCGTACAGCGATGCAGATGGCCGACCAGGTCCTGGAGCGGAACCGCGACGAGGATGTCATCATGGCCGGCCAGACCAACCTGATGGAATTCCAGGAGCTGTGCGACATCGACAAGCTCCGCAGGCTGTTCGAGGCCTTCAACCGCAAGCGCGATATCCTGCACCTGCTCGACCAGTGCGTGCACGGCGAGGGTATCCAGATCTTCATTGGCGAGGAGTCCGGTTACCGGATGCTGGATGAATGCAGCATGGTGACCGCGCCCTACAGCGTCAATGGCCGCGTACTCGGGGTGCTGGGTGTCATCGGGCCCACGCGCATGGCGTATGATCGGGTGATCCCGATCGTCGATGCCACTGCCCGATTACTCGGCGCAGCCTTGAATACCAAGGAATAAGCCCCATATCCCCGGCAGCGAGCGGCAACCGGACAGGCAGAGCCGGCCGGTTGCTTGCGAAGAATCTCAGGAACAGGGAGTAACTCTATGGCAGAGAAAGAAAACAGCCTGGAAGACGCGGCCGTCGACGCGGCCGGCACCGTGGTTGAGGAGAACGGCGCCATTGCGCCGGAGCATGCCGAGCTGACTGCGTTACTCGAAGATGCGCGCGGCAAGGCGGATGCCCACTGGGACCAGTGCCTGCGCCTGCAGGCCGAAATCGATAACCTGCACAAGCGTTCCGAGCGCGATCTGGCCAATGCCCACAAGTTCGCGCTGGAGCGGTTTGCCACCGAACTGTTGCCGGTGCGTGACAGCATGGAGATGGGCTTGGCCGCGTTCGACGCCGAAGGCGCCGACGTCGGCAAGCTGCGCGAGGGCGTGGAACTGACCCTGCAGATGCTGACCGGCGCCATGGACAAGTTCCGGATCCAGGAAGTGGATCCCGTGGACGAACCGTTCAACCCGGAGTTTCACCAGGCCATGTCGATCCAGGAGCGCAGCGACGTCGCGCCGAACACGGTGGTCACGGTGGTGCAGAAAGGCTACCTGCTGAACGAGCGCCTGATCCGTCCGGCCATGGTCATTGTCTCGAAGGCGCCTGCGCCGGGCTGAGCCGTGCTGCGGGCTTGATTTCGCGTGCCGGCGCCCCCACTTACAGGGTAATGGCAACTTAATTCAATTATCAAATAATACATGTACTTACATGGAGATTATAGAAACTGGGCAAGATTATCGGAATTGACCTGGGCACGACCAACTCCTGCGTCGCCGTGATGGAGGGTGGCAAGGCCAAGGTGATCGAGAACAGCGAGGGTGATCGCACCACGCCGTCCATTGTCGCCTATGT
>JBATJF010000088.1:0-2465 GCA_049668345.1 Gammaproteobacteria bacterium | reverse complement strand
ACACCGTCCTCCGTCTTGCGGCTGGACAGGATCAATGCATCGGGTCCCAGCTCGTCATTGACCTTCTGCATCGCGTGACGCATCTCCGATGCGCTGAATCGTTTCATTTTCATTATCCGCTACCTCCGTGTAACGACTGCATTCCCGTGCGGCGCGCTCAACCGGCCATCGCGTAGGGCTCGCCGCCGATCGTTCCCACCACCTTGACCTGGCGGTTGTCGGGTACCTCGTTGTATGACAGTACCTGCAAGCCCTGCACGGCACCGCGTATGAACCGTGCCAGCCATTGCCGCAGTACCGGCGAAACCAGCAGTACCGCCGGTTCGCCGTTCATTTCCCGCTGCCGGGTGTTCTCGGCCAGCGATCTCAGCATGCCCTCTGCCAGACCCGGCTCGATGCCCGGGCCGCCTTCCTGGGCGCCTTGCATGGATTGAAGCAACAATTGTTCCAACTTCGGATCCAGCGCCATGGCCGGCAAACTATCTTCCATGCCGTTGATTTTCTGATAAATCATGCGCGACAGCATAACGCGCACCGCGGCCGTGAGGACGTCGGGATCCTGACTGCGTACCCCTGCCTCCGCCAGTGTTTCGGCGATGGTGCGCATGTCACGGATCGGCACACCTTCCTCGAGCAGGTTCTGCAACACCCTGACCACCACACCCAGCGACAGCGTCTTCGGCACCAGCGTCTCGACCAGCTTGGGCGAACTCTTCGCCAGCATGTCGAGCAGCTGCTGCGCACCCTCGTGGCCGAGCAGCTCGTGCGCATGCTGCTGCAGGAGGTGACTGAGGTGCGTCGCCACGACAGTGCTGGCATCGACCACGGTATAGCCGTTCGTCTGTGCCTCATCGCGCTGCCCGGCATCGATCCACACCGCCTCCAGCCCGAACGCAGGATCGGTTGTCTCGATGCCCTTGAGCTTGCCGAACACCTTGCCGGGATTGATCGCCAGCTCCTTGTCGGGATACACCTCGGCCTGCCCGATCGGCACGCCCATCAGGTTGATGCGGTAGCCGCCCGGCTGCAGGTCGAGATTGTCGCGGATATGCACCGGGTCGATCAGGAAACCGAGTTCCTGCGACAGCTTCTTGCGCACACCCTTGATGCGCGACATGAGCTGGCCACCCTGGTTACGGTCGACCAGCGGGATCAGGCGATAGCCGACCTCGAGCCCGACCATGTCAACCGGCTGCACATCGTCCCAGCTGAGATCGGCATTCTGCCGGTCGGGCTCGGGCTTTTCCTGTTCCCGTGCCGCCTGTCGTGCCGCGGCCTGCTGTTGCCTCCTGAGCAGCAGCGACAGCCCGCCGATGATCGAGGCAATGCTGATGAATACCAGGTTGGGCATGCCGGGCACGATGCCGAGCACGCCGACGATGGCAGCCGCCACGGTCAGCGCACGCGGGTTGCTGAACAGCTGCGTGATGAACTGCTGGCCCATGTCCTGGGAGGAGGAAACGCGGGTCACGATGATGGCCGCGGCCGTGGACAGTACCAGCGAGGGTATCTGCGCCACCAGGCCGTCACCGATGGTGAGCAGGATATAGTTCTGCGCGGCATCCGCCAGCGACAGGTCATGCTGGAGCATGCCTACCGCGAAACCACCGATTATATTGATGAACAGGATCAGCAGGCCGGCCACCGCGTCGCCGCGCACGAACTTGCTGGCGCCGTCCATGGCGCCGTAGAAATCCGCCTCGTTCGCTATCTCTTCACGACGTTCACGAGCCTCCTCCTGCGTGAGCAGGCCGGCATTGAGGTCCGCATCCACGGCCATCTGCTTGCCGGGCATGGCATCGAGGGTGAAGCGGGCGCTGACTTCCGAGATACGTCCCGCGCCCTTGGTCACCACGACGAAGTTGATGATCATGAGGATCGCGAACACCACCAGGCCCACGGCATAATTGCCGCCTACCACGAAGTCGCCGAAGGCCTCGATCACATGGCCGGCGGCCGCGGTACCCTCGTGGCCGTTGAGCATGATCACGCGCGTGGAGGCCACGTTCAGCGCCAGGCGCAACAGCGTCGCGAGCAGCAGCACGGTCGGGAAGATCGCGAATTCCAGCGGCTTGATCGTATAAACCGCCACCAGCAGCACGATCAGGCTCAGGGCGATATTGAACGTGAACACCAGGTCCAGCACCATCGGCGGCAGGGGCAGCACCATCATGCCGAGCAGCATGACCAGCAGCAGCGGCGTGCCGAGTCCGATCAGCATGCGCGGCCTGAAAAACGGGAATGCGGTAGTGTTATCCATGTATCACCTTGCCTTCAGAATCACTGGTCCCTGCGCAAATCCGGCGGGATCGGGAATGCCTCCGGCAGCACCGGTGGCTGCCTGCCGCTGGTACGGACGGCGCGCAACTGGAAGACGTAGGCCAGCAGCTGCGCCACGGCGACATACAGCCCGGCCGGGATTTCCTGGCCGATGTCCGCGTTGTAGTACAGCGCACGGGCCAGCG